>NZ_JBDPMC010000009.1:0-155788 GCF_039871625.1 Micromonospora sp. B11E3
CGCTCAAACTCCAAGTACCAAGCCCGCGGACCCAACGTAGACCGGCATAGCTACAAAGCCACCATCGCGATCGACATCATCACAAACCATTGCGAAACACCCGCCGGACCTTAACCGAGCGGCGTTGGAACTAGCGCACCGCGGTACCGCCGGCCGCGTTGCTACTGCGCCGCCAACACGTCGACGACGAACCGCAGCGGGCCGGCGGGCCGGCCCCCGGACGCGTCGTTGCCGTACGCCAGCTCGGCCGGGATGTCCAGCTGCACCCGGCTGCCCACCGTCACGCCGACCAGGCCCTCGTCCCAGCCCTTGATGACCTGCCCGACCCCGATGCCGAAGGTGGCCGGCTCGCCGTGGGTCCAGGAGGCGTCGAACTCCTTGCCGTCCTTGTAGAAGACGCCCACGTAGTTGGTGGTGATCTGCTGGCCGGCCTTCACCGCCGGGCCCTTGCCCTTGATCAGGGTCGTCACGGTGAGCTTCTTCAGCTCGCCCTTGCCCGCCTCGACCGTCGGCTTGGTGCCCAGCGCCGGGTCCGCCCCCTCGGGCAGCTTCGGGGCGGGCGGCGCGGTCGGGTCAGCGCCGGCCGGGGCGCTGGCCGACGGCGCGGAAGCCGCCTGGTCCGTGTCGTCCTTCCCGCTGTTCACGACGACGAAGACCCCGACCAGCACGCCGACGACGGCGACGCCGGCGAGCGCGCCGAGGATCGACTGCCGGCGGCGCTTCGCCTCGGCGGCCTTCTTCGCCGCCAGCTGGGCGGCCAGCCGCCGCTCCGCCTTGCCGCCCGGGCCCTGGCCCGCCGACCGGTTCTGGACACGCTCGCTCACGTCGACTCCCTGTCAAGAGATGGGGGCCCGGCGGCCGCTGCCGAGGCCAGCGCACACGGTACCCGCAGGGCCGCCCCAGGTGTCCCCCTCGGCCGGCTTCCTTTTGTGCCCCGACGCGCCGTCCTACCGATACGCGGGCTCCGGTGCGAGTAGTTTTCGACCATGGCGATCTTCACCGAAGTAGACCTGGCCCTGCTGGCCGAGCCCCAACTCGCCCACGTTGCCACCGTCGAGCCCGACGGAACCCCGCACGTCACGCCCGTCTGGATCGACACCGACGGCGAGCACATTGTGTTCAACACCGCCAAGGGGCGGCGCAAGTACGAGAACATCCGGCGCAACCCGGCCGTCGGGATCTCGATTGTCGACAAGGCGAACGACTTCCGCACCCTGTGGGTGAAGGGCACCGCCGAACTCGTCGAGGAGGGCGCTGACGAGCACATCGACAAGCTGGCGAAGAAGTACCTCGGGCAGGACACCTACCCGTTCCGCAAGCCCGGCGAGGAGCGGGTGATCGTCCGCGTCACCCCCACCCAGAAGCTCAACCAGGGCTGAGGCGACGGGCTGGCCCCTTTTCCGTGTACGGCGGGGGAGGGGCCGGTACTCGTTCTGGACGCTGTGGAGCTGCCCCATCCGCGCTACCGCGTCCGGGCAGCCCCACCGGCGCGCCAATGGTCGTCCCGCCCGACACGAGTCGCTGCCGGTGCGCGCGGGGGCACAGGGCAGCAATAGCTCACCGGGCATGCCCCCAGTCGTGGCTGGCGCCGGTCAGGCCCGCTGTCGCTCTTCCGCCGCCGGCGCCGCTGCTGCGTTCCGTCGGCGCGGCTGCCGCTTCACTCTCGGCGCGGCTGCCGCGTTTCGCCGTCGGCGCCGCTGCCGCTTTACCCTCGGCGCGGCTGCCGCGTTTCGCCGTCGGCGCCGCTGCCGCTTTACCCTCGGCGCGGCTGCCGCGTTTCGCCGTCGGCGCCGCTGCCACCCACGGCGCGGCTGCCACGTTTTCGCCGTCGGCGCCGCTGCCGCACTTCAGCCGCCAGCGGCGGCGTGGTCGCGGGGATCGTCCGGCCGTCCGCGCCCGGCTGCCCCGTCAGTGCGGGCAGCTCCACAGGCGGCCGAAGAGGGTACCGGACGGCCGGCGCCCTGCGCTCTCGCCGTCTCGTCGCCAAGCCGTCTCGCGCCCAGGCGATCCCACGTCCGGGCGATCTCGCGTCCAGGGGTCTCGCGTCCAAGGGTTTCGGACCCAGGCCATCTCCGGCCCAGGCCATCCCCGGCTCAGGCCATTCCCGGCTCAGGCCGTCTTGCGGGCCGCCTTCTTCGGGGCCGCCTTCTTGGCGGCCTTCTTCTCCGGCGCCGCCTTCTCGGCGGCCTTCTTCGGGGCTGCCTTCTTCGCGCCCCCGCCAGCACCCGCACCGGTGGCCTTCTTGGCCGCCGCCTTCTTCTCGGCGGCCTTCTTCGCCGGCGCCTTCGCCGCCTTCTGAGCCGACCGGGCCGACGTGATCGGGGTCGGCTCGCCACCGACCCGCTCCGGCTCCTCACCGCGCGCCGCCTTGGCCCGCTCGACGGACGCCTTCAGCGCCGCCATCAGGTCCACCGCCGCGGCCGGGGCCTCCTCGACCTCCTCCGGCTGGACGACCTCCCGGCCCTCCACCTTCGCGTCGATGACCTCCTGCAACGCCGCCCGGTAGTCGTCGGTGAACGCGTCCGGGGCGAACTCGCCGGCCATCGAGTCGATCAGCGAGCTGGCCATCGCCAGCTCCGGCGGGCGGATCTTCAGGTCCTCGTCCAGGAAGCCGAAATCCGGGGTACGCACCTCGTCCGGCCAGAGCATCGTGTTCAGCAGCAGTACGCCCTCGCGTACGCGCAGGGTGGCGAGCTGCTCGCGCTGGCGCAGCGCCACCTTGACGATCGCCACCCGCTCCGAGTCGGCCAGCGCGTCGCGCAGCAGCACGTACGGCTTGGTGGCCGCGCCCTCCGGCTCCAGGAAGTACGCCTTGTTGTAGAGGATCGGGTCGACCTGCTCGGCCGGCACGAACTCCAGCACGTCGATCGCGCGCGAGGTGGTCAGCGGCAACTCGGCGAAGTCGGAGTCCGTGAGGATGACCATCTCGCCTCCGCCGATGTCGTACCCCTTGGCGATGTCGTCGTAGCTGACCTCCTCGCCGCAGACCTGGCAGGTGCGCTTGTAGCGGATCCGGCCGCCGTCGTCCCGGTGCACCTGGTGGAAGCGGATGTCCTTCTCCTCGGTGGCGGAGTACAGCTTCACCGCGATCGAGACCAGCCCGAACGAGACGGCCCCCTTCCAGATCGCCCGCATGGCCCCGCTCCTCTCACCGGTACAGCTCAGGATCGCAAAGGATCGAAGCGGGCGCGAGCGCTTCCGCAGGCAACTACAGTCAGGAGGTGCCCGGCGCGCCGCTGAAGCCGATGCTCGCGATGACCGGCCCGCTGCCCGCCGGCGCCGACTGGGCGTACGAGTTCAAGTGGGACGGCGTTCGCGCGCTGGCCGACATCGTCAACGGCCGTCAGCATCTGTACGCGCGTTCCGGCGTGCAGATCACCGTCGCGTACCCCGAGTTGATCACGCTGGCCGAGCAGGTCGGCGACGCGCTGCTCGACGGCGAGGTGGTCTCGCTCAACGCCACCGGTCAGCCCTCGTTCACCGCGCTGGCCGAGCGGATGCACGTGCGGGACCCGGCGAAGGCGGCCCGGCTGGCGGCCGGCGCGCCAGTGACGTACATGATCTTTGACCTGCTCCGGCTCGGCGGCGAGGACCTGACCGGCCGCCCGTACCGGGAGCGGCGCGCGGCCCTGGAGGGGCTCGGCCTCGGCGGGGCGCGGTGGGCCGTACCCCCGGCTTTCTCGGACGGCCCGGCCACCTACGACGCGGCCGGCGAGAACGGCCTTGAGGGGGTGATGGCCAAACGGCTCGGCTCCGCCTACCGGCCCGGCGTGCGCTCCCCGGACTGGGTCAAGGTCAAGCTGGAGGTGACCGGCGACTTCGTGGTCGGCGGCTGGCGACCCGGCGCGCGCAAGATCGGCGGGCTGCTGGTCGGCGTCCCCGGCCCGGACGGGCGGCTCGCCTTCCGCGGGCGGGTCGGCGGCGGCATCGGCGCGGCCATCGAGCGCGAGCTGCTGCGCGAACTGGAGCCGCTGCGCTCGGGCGCGTCCCCGTTCGCCGGGGACGTGCCGCGCGAGGATGCGCGGGGTGCCATCTGGGTAGACCCTCGGGTGGTGGTGGAGGTGAAGTACGGCCAGCGCACCCCCGACGGCCGGCTGCGCTTCCCCCGGCTGCTGCGGCTGCGCCCCGACAAGCCGCCCGAGGAGGTCGACGATGCAGGCTGAACGGCTGCGGGTGACCGTCGAGGGCCGCGCGCTGGAGCTGTCCAACCTCGACAAGGTGCTCTACCCGGAGGCGGGCTTCACCAAGGGCGAGGTCATCGACTACTACACGCGGATCGCCCCGGTGCTGCTGCCGCACCTGGCCGACCGGGCGCTGACCCGGATCCGGTACCCGAACGGGGTGGCGGAGAAGTCGTTCTTCGAGAAGAACGCGCCGGCCGCCACGCCCGACTGGGTGCGTACGGAGACGCTGCCCGCGCCGGGATCGAGCAAGGGGCGGGAGACGATCGACTACGTCGTCGCCGGGGACCTGCCGACCCTGGTCTGGCTGGCCAACCTCGCCGCCCTTGAGCTGCACACGCCGCAGTGGAAGATCGGCGAACATCCCGACATGATGGTCGTCGACCTGGACCCGGGCGCCCCGGCCGGCTTGCGGGAGTGCTGCCGGGTGGCCCTGCTGATGCGCGACCGGCTGGCTTCCGACGGGGTGGACTCGTACCCGAAGACGTCGGGGAAGAAGGGCATGCAGCTCTGCTGCCCGATCGCGGGGACGCAGTCCTCCGACGACGTGTCGGCATACGCCCGGCGGATCGCCCAGGAGTTGGAGAAGGCACACCCGAAGCTGATCGTGTCGAAGATGGCGAAGAATCTGCGCCCCGGGAAGATCTTCATCGACTGGAGTCAGAACAACGCGGCGAAGACGACCGTGGCGCCCTATTCGCTGCGCGCCCAGTCCGTGCCGTCGGTCTCCACCCCGCTGACCTGGGACGAGGTCTCCGCCGGTGCCGCCGGCAAGCGTCCGGCGACGAAGCCGTACACGGCGGGGGAGGCGCTGAAACGGGTGGACAAGCACGGCGACCTGCTGGCCCCGCTCCTGAACGGCGGCCCGGCGCTCCCGGTGTAAGGAAGGGCACCTTGTTGACGCATTCGGTGGAGAAGGGCAGGGGCTGCCCCGCTTCCCCCTGCCGCCCTGCTGCTGTGATCAAGAGAATTGCGTCGGCGTGCGCAACGATTCCGACGCAAACTTCTTGATCGCCGCGTCCGCAGCGACCGGGCGCGGGGCGGGAGTGCCAGGTGGGGTGGTCGATAGGGTGAGGCGATCCGGAGTGAGGAGAGCCTGATGGCCGGACTGCCCACCGCCGCTGCGCGGGTCGCGCCCACCGACGCCGTCCCAGTCGCGCCCACCGACGCCGTCCCAGTCGCGCCCACCGACGCCGTCCCTGTCGCGGCGACCGAGGGCGGGGCGCCGCTGCTGACGTACCAGGACGAGGCCACGGGGGAGCGCGTCGAGCTGAGCGCGGGCCAGCTCGGCGGCTGGGCGGCGCGCACGGCGGGTCTGCTCCGGGACGGCTGCGGGCTCGGCCCCGGCAGCCGGGTGGCCGTGCTGCTGCCGCCGCACTGGCGTACCGCCGCGGTGCTGCTCGGCGCCTGGTCGGTGGGGATGGCAGTCTCGTTCCGGCCCCGGGCCACCGCCGGGCTGCCGGTGCTCGAACCGGGTGGCGACCGGCCGTACGACGCGGTGTTCGTGACCCCGCAACGCCTCGACGACTGGCTGGAGGACGTACCCGAGGGGGTGCACCGGTACCTCGTCGGGACCGGGCCGGGGCCGCTGGCCGACGTACCTGTGGGCTGGCTCGACTGGTCGACCGAGGTGCTGCGGCACGCCGACGCCCCGCTCGACTACGCCGCCGTCCGCCCGTCGGACGCGGCCACCCCGGACGGCACCAGCATCGGCGCGTACGGCAGCGTCGCGCGCGAACTGGCGGGGCGCCTCGACCTGCGGGCCGGCGACCGACTCCTGGTCGATGCGGCCGAGCACGATCAGCCGCTGAAGTGGCTGCTCGCCCCGCTCTCCGTCGGCGCGTCCGTGGTCATCTGCGCCAACCTCGGCCCGGCCCGCCGGGACGCCCGCATCGCCGCCGAACACCCCACCCACGTCCTCTGACAGTGCTGGCCGGCCCGGCCGGAATGCGCTTGACGCCACCCCGCCCGCCCCTGCCTACTTGCTCTCGCCCCGCACGGTCCCGCCCGGCCCCGCCCCGCCCCGCGCCGGTGATCATGAGGTTAGCGGCACGATCGGCGATCAACTTCGCCGTCAACTCCATGATCACTGGGCCGGACTGGACCGGACCGGGCCGGGACGGGTGGGGTGGGCGGGGTGGGAGGGGGCAAGGTGGAACGGGTGGGAGTCGGTGTGGGTGAGGTTAGCTGGGGCGAGGTCGGCGAGGGGGACCTCGGGGCGTTGGGTGAGCTGGCTCAGGCGTGCCTCAGCGCCGACGGGGGGTTGCCGCTGTTCGGGCGTACTCCGTTGTTGCGGGCGCGGCTGCTGCAGGGACGTACCCTCGGGGCCTGGCACGACGGCGGCCTGGTCGCGGCCGTGAGCGTCGGGACCGGCCGGGAGCCGGCCACCAGCACCGGCCTGGTGCATCCGGCCTGGCGGGGGCGGGGACTCGGCGGCCGGCTGCTCGACTGGGCGAGCGAGCAGGCCGAGGATGCGGACCTGCTGCTGACCACCGAGTCGTGGAGCCCGGGCGCGGAGGCGCTGTTCGAGGCGCGCGGCTTTCAGCGGACGTTCGCCGAGTGGGTGCTGCGGCACGACCTGACCGGCCTCCCGGCGGTCGCGCGCCCCGAGGGCGTGCGGATTGAGCCGGTGACGTGGGACACCGGGCGGGAGCTGTTCGAGACGTACAGTGCGTCGTTCGCCGACCGGCCCGGCTTCGCCGCGCCCACCGCGGAGGAGTGGCTGGGTGAGCTGCGGGAGGACGACGAGTACCGGCCGGAGCTGTCGATGATCGCGCGCGGCCCCGACGGTGGGGCGGTCGGCTTCCTCAACGTGATCGACAACTGGATCGACCAGGTGGGCGTCGTCCCGGGCTGGCGGGGCCGGCGGGTCGGGGCGTACCTGGTGGGGTGCGCGCTGCGGTCGCTGGCCGGGGAACAGGCAGGGGCCGCGTGGCTCTGCGTCAACGACAACAACCCGGCCGCTGCGCTGTACCGGCGGCTCGGGTTCCGCGACGCCGGCCGCCGCGCCCGCTACCTGCGCCGTCGACCGTGAAACTTTCGCCTCGGGAGGCCGTGCTCGCCGTCCTGGCCGACGTCTGGGACGCGGGATGCCCCGTGGTGGCCCCCGATCCGATCAGGAATCGAGAAGCTCCCGGGTGTCGTCGGCCCTAGCCTTGCTGGAGACGGCCGGCATCGCGCCGAGCCTTGAACGTCGAAAGGCAGTCCGGAAATGCCCGCAGAGAACTCCCAGACCGAGTCCGACGGCTTCAGCGCCGAGGAGCGCGCCGCGATGAAGGAGCGCGCCGCCGAGCTGCGCGCCGAGGGCAAGAAGGGCGCCAAGAAGGCCGACGGGCTGCAGGCGGTCCTCGACAGCATCGCGAAGATGGCGCCGGAGGACCGTGCGCTCGCCGAGCGCGTGCACGTGGCGGTGACCGCCACCGCTCCGGAGCTGTCGCCGAAGACCTGGTACGGGATGCCCGCCTACGCGAACGAGGACGGCAAGGTCCTTGTCGCCTTCAAGAACTCGGGCAAGTTCAACACCCGCTACTCGACGCTGGAGTTTCAGGACGCGGCCAACCTCGACGACGGAGACATGTGGCCGGTGTCGTACGCGCTCCAGAAGTGGAGCCCCGCCGTGGAGCAGAAGGTCATCGAGCTGGTGAAGACCGCGGTCTCCTGACCGTCGCGGCATTCGCCCCCGCATGCCGGTCCGGCCCTTCCCGCCGGGCCGGGCCGTCACGCCACCTTGCTACGCGTCGATCATGGAGTTGTGGTGCCTGACGAAGTGGGGCATTAGCCACCTTTTCTGGCACCAGAACTCCATGACCGGCGAGCAGGGGGCCGGCGACTACTCGAGGGCGAGGACTGCCGCCACGTCCGGGGGCTGGAACGCGTCGCCCTTCTGCACCTTGCCGTCACGGATCACCGGCAGCCCGTCGGCCCCGAGCTTGCTCATGTTCGCCCTGTGCACCTCGGCGATGACCGCGTCGAGGTTGAACCCGTAGGTCAGCGCCGTCCCGTACGCGACGTAGACCACGTCGGCCAGTTCACGTGCGATCTCGTCGAGCCGTCCACCCTGAGCGGCCTCCGCAAGCTCCCGAACCTCCTCGTCCAGCAGTCGCTGCCGGCGCTCGGCGAGATCGGCCGGCACCGCCGTCGGCCGATCGGCACGAGCCAGCCCGAACACCTCATGGAACTCGCGCACGAGGCGCATCGGAGAGTCGTTCACCCGGCGACGATACTGAGCCGTCCCACGGCCCGAGTGGCGATCCTGTCACCCGGCGGTCCTCATCGGCGGTTGAGCAGGCGTGAGCAGGGCGCGGTGTGGTCGACCGGCAGGGCACACCGCGCGCCGCCGGGCAGCAGCCGGTCGCAGAAGACCCAGTGGCGTAGGTGCTGCTCGTCCTCGGCCGACACGATCACCCCGCCCGGCTCGACGCGGGCGCTGAGTCGGGCCAGCACCCGGGCGGCCGTACGGGCGAAGATCCGCGCCCGGAGCAGGTCGGGCGCGGTGATCGGCAGGTGGATCACCCCAGCGGTCGGTCATCGGTACCGGCGGTTCGCCGCCTGGGCGCTCTGCCAGGCGCGCAGGGCACTCTTGATCCGTACGTTCTCCTCCTGCATCGCGACGAGCGCCCTCTGCGCGACGGCAAGTTCGTCGGCCACCTCGTGCAGGAACGATCGGATCTCGACGGGGTCGAGGCCGCGCCGGCGTTCGTTGAAGTGCCGGTGCCGGATCTGCGACGGCCGCAGGGGCCGGCGTATCTGCGGTGGCCTGGTGTTCTGCGTCGTCGGTCGTGGTGTGTCGCGCCGGTTCGTCAGCCGACGGATCAGGTCGCGCACGGGTGATCGCCCTTCGTCGGATCGCGTCGGTGGTGGTGGAGGGGGCGGTCTCCGCCGCTTGCCGGTCGGCGGAGACCGCCCCGCCCTGCCACCGCAGCCTCGTTCGGCGAGTACGGCAGCACGGCCGCGCCGGGGGAGCGCGGAGAAGTGAGGTCTCGTCGGCGATGCGAGGCCGGCACGAGAGGCGCCAACCGACCGCAACGGCACCGCATCCCCGACGGTGACGCTACCGAACCCCTCTAACCTCTGTCAACGCTCGCTTACCTATCGAATCTAGCTGGAGTGTTGCCTGCTGCTTCCCTTGCAGTTATTGCCGCTCCTTCACCTGGTGCTCGATACTGGGAGAGCCAACCGACTGCAAGGGGCTTCACGTGCCGATCCCGCCAACTATGACCGAGTTGATCCAGGATCTGCTGAGGCGGATCGAGGTGGGCGAGTTCCAGCCCGGGTCGCAGATCCCGTCCACCAAACAACTCTCTGATCACTACGACGTCTCGCCCGCGACGATCCACCGTGCGGTGGCGACGCTGCGGGAGCAGGGTGTGCTGGTCGGCCGCCCGGGGCGCGGCGTCTTCGTTGCCGAGGCCGCACAGCACTGACCCGGTTGGGTCGCTGATGCCGGTGCATGCCCGACTGACGGGGGACCCCTCGCCAAGATGTCGGGTCTCAGGATCTGCGTGACAGGTCCGGCTAGACCTGCCGTGAGGGTCTGTGCCGGGTGCTTGGCAGGCTGGAGGCGTGTCTGCGGAGTTGTATGGGGACTACTTCTGGATGTTTGACCTGGTTGCCACGGACCAGGTTGTGCGACGCCGGGCGCTTGCTCGTCATCAGGCGTTGGTTGCGGCTGAGAGCGAGGCGCTGCACCGATGGAACGGGCTGTGGGCCGTGGAGAGAACAGCCGCGCCGACCCAGCCCCACCTCGTCGCCGAGATGGACCAGGCCAGCGCCGACCGGCTCTGGCATCACAAGCGAACGATCCACGGGCCTGTTCGTGCGTTCCTGGACTCGGCCCCTGACGATGACGTTACGGAGGCGTTGTGGGCACCGTTTGCTGTGCTGTACCTGCGGTGGGAGGCGGACTATCCGACCGAGTGGGGAGCGCCTGAATCGCGGATGTGGTCCCCATGGGCAACCAAGGAAATGCTTCTCCTACGGTTCGAGCGCGGCGGTCTTCCGGAAAATGCTCGGCCTCAGATAGCTGAGTTGATTCTCTCAGCGCTGGTGCGACCCTATCGCTGCAAGGACTGGATGTACGCCCGGCTGGTCCGACACCTTGACCCGTCGTTCCTCGACAGGGTCACCGCGCTGGCTTCGGCGGACGACCCGTTGGTTCGGCTCCGGGCGCAGTTCGTCCTCCACGCGGCCGAGAGCCGCGAGCCGCGAATTACACGTTCCAGCTGGCAGCGTTGGCTGAGCGCAGGCGGATGACTACTTCTTCATATCTATTCAAGGCGGCCCGTGATGGCAGCTCTTCGCATCTGCCCGGCACGGTCCGGATAGTAGAGCCCAAACGCCTCGGCGCACTCGGTGAGGTCGCTGGTCCAGCCTCCCCAACGGGGCATGATCAGAGTGAATCCTGTCCTGACGACGCGACGGGCGACGAGCCGGCTGAGGGCTTTACGTTGGTTGCCGGTGTTCGCTTCGGCCGCTTGGCTGCGCCAACGCGGAAGCGCAAGTGACAGGTCGCCGTTCCCTATGTCGGCGATATGGCGGTATCGGAGCGCCGTGGACCCCGCCATATCGCCGACATGGCGGTCACCCGCCGGCGCGGCGCAGCGTGGCGCGGCGCGTGCGCGACCGGCCTCAGTCGACGGTCGGCAGCTTCGGTCCCAGGACGTCGTCGGCGTCCACGATCGTGTACGCGTACCCCTGCTCCGCCAGGAACCGCTGCCTATGTGCCGCGTACTCCGTGTCGATCGTGTCCCGGGACACCACCGTGTAGAAGTGCGCCTGCCGGCGATCCGCCTTCGGCCGGAGCACCCGCCCCAACCGCTGCGCCTCCTCCTGCCGGGACCCGAACGTCCCCGACACCTGGATCGCCACGGCCGCCTCGGGTAGGTCGATCGAAAAGTTTCCGACCTTCGAGATGACCAGCGTCCGGATCTCCCCGGACCGGAACGCGTCGAACAGCCGCTCCCGCTCCTTGTTCGTCGTCGAGCCCTGCACGATCGGCGCGTCCAGGTACTCGCCGAGCTGGTGCAACTGGTCGATGTAGCCACCAATCACGAGCACCTGGTCGTCGGGGTGCCGGTCGACGAGCGCGCGGACCACGGGCAGCTTGGTGCGGGCGGTCGCCGCCATCCGGTACCGCTCCTCCGACTCCGCCGTCGCGTACGACATCCGCTCCGCGTCGGTGAGTGTCACCCGTACCTCGGTGCATTCTGCCGGGGCGATCCAGCCCTGCGCCTCGATGTCCTTCCAGGGCGCGTCGTACCGCTTGGGCCCGATCAGGCTGAACACGTCGCCCTCCCGGCCGTCCTCGCGTACCAGGGTCGCCGTGAGCCCGAGCCGGCGGCGGGCCTGGAGGTCCGCGGTGAACCGGAAGATGGGCGCCGGCAGCAGGTGGACCTCGTCGTAGACGACCAGGCCCCAGTCGCGCGCCGAGAACAGGTCCAGGTGGGTGAAGGCGCCGCCGCGCCGCGAGGTGAGCACCTGGTACGTCGCGATGGTGACCGGCCGGATCTCCTTGCGCTCGCCCGAGTACTCGCCGATCTCGTCCTCGGTCAGCGACGTGCGGGCGACCAGCTCGCGCTTCCACTGCCGCCCGGCGACCGTGTTGGTGACCAGGATCAGCGTGGTCGCCTTCGCCTCGGCCATCGCCGCCGCGCCGACCAGCGTCTTACCGGCGCCGCAGGGCAGCACGATCACGCCGGACCCGCCGGCCCAGAAAGACTCGACGGCCTCCCGCTGGTACGACCGCAGGGTCCACGCCGGGCGGCCGTCCTTGCCCTGCTCGGCCAGCTCGATGGGGTGCGCCTCGCCGTCGACGTACCCGGCCAGGTCCTCCGCCGGCCAGCCCAGCTTGAGCAGCGCCTGCTTGAGCCTGCCCCGCTCGGACGGGTGCACCGCGACCGTGTCGTCGTCGATTTTCGCGCCGAGCATCCCGGCGAGCTTCTTGCTCTTGGCGACCTCGATCAGGACGACCCGGTCCAGGGCGCGCAGGACGAGGCCGTGCACCGGGTCGTTGGCGAGCTGGAGCCGGCCGTACCGGTCCATCGTCTCGGCCACGTCCACCAGCAGCGCGTGCGGCACCGGGTAGCGGGAGTACTTGATCAGGGAGTCGACCACGCCCTCGGCGTCGTGCCCGGCGGCGCGGGCGTTCCACAGGCCGAGCGGCGTGAGCCGGTACGTGTGCACGTGCTCGGGGGAGCGCTCCAGCTCGGCGAACGGCGCGATGGCCATCCGGCAGGCCTGGGCGTCGGGGTGGTCGATCTCCAGCAGCAGGGTCTTGTCCGACTGCACGATCAGTGGTCCACCGCTCACGCCAGCGTCCTCTCCTGAGCCTGGTTACCGGCCCCGTCGAGTAGCCCCGGGCCGACCATCCAGTCTTGCACGAAGCCGGATCGGGGCAGAAAATCCGGACACTGGGTGCAACCATTCCGGTATCTCCAGCGTCTATCAGAGGGACGATCGCCCCGGGAGGCCGCATGAAGCGCGTCAGGTTCAGGATCCGGGTCGTCGGCCTGGCTGTGGTCACGCTGGTCGGCGCCGCTGCGTGCACGCCCGATCCGCAGGCCGACCCGGGTGGCCGTGGAGGGGGGCTGGCCCAGGCCGGCGCGGTGGAGCAGGCAACGGGGGCGGGCGGCGCGTCCGGCTCCGACCAGGTGACCCGGCCCGTCACCAAGCCGACACCGGCACCCAGCAAGACGACCGCGAAGCCGAAGCCCACGCCGACCCGCACGACGGCCAAGGAGACGACGGCCCCCGCCGCCACGTCCTGCCCGCAGGGCGAGCACCAGCGCGAGGTCGAGACGTACCTGGCCAAGCTGGGCGGGTTCGGAAAGGTGATCGTGGACGGCAGGCAGTCCGCCACCGACTGCGCCGCGATCAAGAAGTTCCAGCAGCGGTACGACATCCGTCCGCCGGCCGGCCGCGCCGGCCCGCTGACGTACGACGTGGCGAAGCGGCTGGCCACGACCGATGTGCGCCGCTGCAACGCGGGGACGGGATCGGCCACCACCTTCTGCATCGACCTCACCCGGCAGACCACCTGGGCGATGCGCAGCGGGAAGGTCGTCTGGGGGCCGACGGTGACGCGTACCGGGATGCCGGGCTACCGCACTCCCGCCGGGACGTTCAAGATCAATTACCGGAACATCAAGGAGTGGTCCAACCCGTACGAGGTGTGGCTGCCCTACTGGCAGCACTTCACCCAGGGCATGGGCTACCACCAGACCACGACCTACCTGCACAACAAGTCGATCGGCTCGCACGGCTGCATCAACCTGCTCCCGTCCGACGCCCGCCGCGCCTGGGAGCTCGGCAAGATCGGCAGCCGGGTGATCGTCTTCGGCCGCCGCCCCGGCACCTGACGCGGTCCGGCGACCGGGCCGGTCTCGACGCCGAGGCCGGCACCGGCGCCCCGGGGATTGTCCCCTCACCCCTCCAGGAGGTGGGCGATGAGCGTCGACCACGACCTGACCACCGAGGACGAACCGGACCGGGCCGCCGAAGTCACGGCGGCGGCCCTGCTCGGGTACGCCACCGCCGCCGTCGTCCTCGTCGCCTGGTTCCTCTACGGCTGGCTGGTCCAGCGGCAGGGCCTCGTCGCCTCGGTCGGCGAGTCCGCCGGAGCCGGGTTCGGCCTGCTGCTGGCGGTGGCGGTGATCGGCACGTTCCGCCGGGACCGCCGCTGACCTGTGCCCCGTCGACCGGGGACGCGGCGTCGACCGGGCACGCCCGTCAGGTCTCCCGGACGGCCGCCGTGATGCGGTGCAGGGCGAACGTGTGCAGCATCTCCGTCCGTTCGTCCTCCGCCCGCAGGTAGCCCGCACCGATCGACACCGGCCGGACCAGGCGCGACGCGGTCGCCCCGTGCGCGTCGACGTACCCGACCCAGACCAGCGCCTTGTCGCGCACCGCCTGCTGGAGCACCGCCAGGGCGTCCGCGTGCGTGTGCGCGGGCATCGGGCCGGTGCGCGCCGCGCCGCCGCGGACCACCGCCGGGGCCCGCCGCGCCGCCCGGGCCGCCGCGTCGCCGCGCCGGATCTGCTCCACCACCCCGAGCAGCCGGGGCAGGGCCAGCTTCGGGGACGCCAACGGGTCAAGCGTGCGGGACAGCGGCGCCCGGCCCGGCGCGCGCCGGGTCTTCGGGCGGGCCAGCACCGCCGCGCCGGAGGCGTCCTCCGGCACCGGCGCGTACCCGGCGTCGCGCAGCGCGGTCAGCATCCGGTTCATCTGGTACGGGGTGACCAGCACCGTCAGGGCCAGCCGGCGGAACGCCAGCGCCTCCAGCCGCCGGTCGGCCAGCACCTCGGCCAGCAGCGCCTCGTCGTCGCTGCGCACGTACCCGCCGGCCGAGCCCAGCCGCAGCCCGCCGTGCTTGCGCGCCACGTCGTCCACCAGATAGGTGAGCCCCTGCGGCACCGGGGTGCGGGACCGGCGGCGGAACAGGGCGTGCAGGTCGTCGGCCGAGTACCCGGCGTCCAGGGCCCGGCGCACACTCGCCGTGGTGACCCGGTGCACGCTGGCCCCGCCCGCCGACTCGTGCTCGGCCACCACCTCCAACTCCCCGGCCAGGGCCGGGTCGGGCGGGCCGGGCACCACCACGGTCAGGTCCGCCTGCACCAGGAAGTGGTCGACCGGGGCGGGCAGCAGGGCGTCCAGCGCCCGTACGGCGGTCGGCGCGCCGTCACCGTCGGCGTCCGCGCGCAGGCCCAGCGGGTCGTCCGCGCCCCGCTCGTCGGCCTCGGTCACGTCGGCCAGCAGCAGCCGCCCGTACGAGGTGAGCGCCCCCAGCCCGGTCACCCCGAGCTGGGCGGCCTCCGCCAGCACCTCCCGGTGCGCCTTCTCCCGGCCCCGGCTGCGCCGGGGCGCCCGCCAGTCGAGCAGTTCGAGGACCTCGTCGGGGGTGGGTGCGGCGGCCGGCTCCAGGTCGGCCAGCACCCCGAGGACGGAACGTCGGGCGGCCGGCGCCCCGGCCCGTTCCGCCTCGGCCGAGAGCACGCTGATCGGCCGGTCCCGGTCGTCCCGCTGCCCGACCAGGCCCACCTGGCGGGTCATCAGCAGCCACGCCCGGGCCAACTGCTCCCAGCGCTGGGCCAGCGACATGGCGCGCCACACCTCGTACCCGCCCGTGGGCAGGATCTGTTGGTCGGCGCCGTACCGGGTGGTGGTGGCCCCGGGCCGCTCCCGCTCGCCGGCCAGCCCGGCCGCGTACGCGACCTCCAGCAGCAGGGCGGTCGTCGGATCGTCCAGCCCCAGCGCCTTGGCCAGCCGGCGCAGGTCGCGCACCCCGACCCCGCCCGAGCGCAGCACCGGCACCGGCTCGGCGGACAGCAGCTCCAGCAGCGCCTCGGTCTGCCGTACCACCTCCATGGTCTGCCCGGCCCCGGCCGAGTCGACGGCCTTCGCCTCGCGCGACGCGGCGGCCACCGGCGGCGGGCTGGCGCGCAGCGGGCCGAGCGGGCCGCTGTCGCGGCGCAGCAGCAGGCCGACCTCCCGGGGCAGCTCCACCGTCCCGGCGGACACCTGCACCAGCAGCCGGTTGTCGACCAGCCAGCGCACCGGCGAGCCGGTCGGCGCGCCGCCGTTGACCGGGTCCGGGGGCACGGCGTCCTCCGCCCCGAGCGGCGGGGCGGACAGTGCCCCCGGGGGCACGCTGCCCACCGGGGGCCCGGCCGCGAGCCGGTCCAGGATCGCCCGCGCCGGCGGGGGAGCCGCCAGCAGCGTGCGCCGCAGCTTCGCCGGGTCCGCGCAGAGGGCCGCCGTCCGCGGGTCCAGCTCCGCCGCCGGCCGGCCCAACCCCGCCGGGTACGGAGACACCTCGTCGACGCCGTCGACCACGCGCAGGGCGTGCTCGGGGCCGTACAGCAGGAACAGCGCGCGCAGCCGGTTCACCGTGCCGCGGATGGTGGCCGGGGCGGGCGGGTGCGCCCCGGCGGTCGCCATGGCGAGGACCGCCTCGGTGGAGGTCGCGCCGTCGGCCGGGTCCCGGGTCAGCCGGGCCGCGTCGAGGATCTGGAGGGTGAACTGGTCGAGCCCGTCCAGCGCCCGCGCCACGGAGACCCGGGACGCGGCCCGGACGGCGAGCGCGGAGACGTCGGCCGGCACCGGTACGACGAGGTCGGGCCGCAGCTGGAGCAGGGCGGCCAGGGACTCGTCGGGCAGCGTCCGCAGATGGTCGGCGAGTGAGGTGGTCATCGTCGTTCCACGCTAGCCCGCCGCGGGCCGGTCGCGCCTCTCGGACGTCCGGCTCGGGTCGACGACGTGGCGGGTACGGTTCCGGCATGCCCCCACTGACGGTCGGTTTCGACCTCGACATGACCCTGGTCGACTCGCGTCCCGGCATCGCCGCGGCGTTCCGGGCGCTGACCGCGCGCACCGGGGTGCCCGTGGACGCCGACGCGGCGGTGTCCCGGCTCGGGCCGCCGCTGCGGGTGGAGATCGCCCGCTGGTTCCCGCCCGAGCAGGTCGAGTCGGCCGTCGAGGCGTACCGGGAGCTCTACCCGGCGTACGCGATCACCCCCAGCCTGCCGATGCCCGGCGCGGCCGCGGCGATCGAGGCCGTGCACGCCCACGGCGGCCGGGTCGTGGTGGTCACCGCGAAGGCCGGCCGGCTGGCCCGGCTGCACCTGGACCACCTCGGGCTGGCGGTCGACGAGCTGGCCGGCGACCTGTTCGCCGAGGAAAAGGCGACGGCGCTGCGCGCCTGGAACGCCACCCTGTACGTCGGCGACCACGTGGCCGACATGACGGCCGCCGGGGCGGCCGGAGTTCCCGGCATCGGGGTGGCGACCGGCCCATGCTCGATCGACGAACTGGAGTCGGCGGGTGCCCGAGCGGTGCTCGACGATCTCACCGGATTCCCGGCGGCGCTCGACCGCATGATCCGGCTAGCCTTTACGCAGTAGACGTCTCAAACGAAGCAGGGGTTCTCACGTGCCTACGGGTCGAGTGAAGTGGTACGACGCGGCCAAGGGATACGGGTTCGTCACCAGTGACGAGGGTGGCGACGTGTTCCTTCCGAAGGGCGCGCTGCCGACAGGTGTCACCGACCTCAAGGGCGGTCAGCGGATCGACTTCAGCGTGGTGGACAGCCGCCGGGGCGCCCAGGCGATGGGGGTGAAGCTGCTGGAGGCCCCGCCGTCCGTGGCGGAGTTGCGCCGCCGGCCGGCCGAGGAGCTGCACGGCCTCGTCGAGGACATGATCAAGGTGCTGGAGGCGAAGGTCCAGCCGGACCTGCGGCGGGGCCGGTTCCCCGACCGTAAGACGGCGCAGAAGATCGCTCAGCTCGTCCATGCGGTGGCGCGCGAGCTGGAGGTCTGAGGAATCAGCCCGGCGTCGGCGGCCCGGCCCAGCAGCGCCTCCACGGCGGCGAATCCCGCGTCCCCCAGGTTCGCGGTGAACTCGTTGACGTAGAGCGCGATGTGCCGGTCCACGACGTCGGGCTCCATCTCCTGGGCGTGCGCGAGCACGTACTCCCGGCTGGCCTCCGGGTCGGCCCACGCCTGCCGCACCGACTCCCGGACCCACTCGGCCGCCGCCACGGGGTCGACCGCACCCCTGCGGGCCAGGATCGCGCCGAGCGGGATCGGCAGCCCGGTGTCGCCCTCCCACCACTCGCCGAGGTCGACCAGGGCGGTCAGCCCGTGCCGCGGGTACGTGAACCGCGCCTCGTGGATGACCAGCCCGGCGTCGTACCGGCCGGCCGCCACGGCCGGCATGATCTCGTGGAACGGGACCACCTCGATGCGCGCCGGCGGCCGGTCCGCCGACCAGAGCCGGAACAGCAGGTACGCGGTGGTCCGGTCCCCGGGCACCGCCACCGTCGCACCGGTCAGGTCCGTGCGGTCCCCCCGGGTCAGCACCAGCGGGCCGCAGCCCCGGCCCAGCGCGCCCCCACAGGGCAGCAGGTGGTAATCATCCAGCAGCCACGGCAGCGCCGCGTAGCTCACCTTCACCAGGTCGAACGCGCCGCGCTCCGCGGCCGTGTTGGTGACGTCCACGTCGGCGTACGTCACCTCGACCGGCGGGGCGCCGGGCACCCGGCCGTGCACGAGGGCGTGGAAGACGAACGTGTCGTTGGGGCAGGGCGAGATCGCCAGGGAGAGCGCCACGCCCCCACCGTATCCCCGCCCCTTACCGGCCCAGCGCCACCACCCTCCGGCTGTGACCGGGCCCCGCGCCCGGCGTGGCCCTTTCGCGCCCGGCGTGGGCCCCGCGTCTGTTGTGGGCGCTCGCGCCTGATGTGCCTGCCCGGGCCCGTGGTGACCCGGCAGCACCGGCTTGTGGCGCCGCCGGGCTGGGCGCGCGTGTGCTGTTCGTCGCCGGGGGGCTGGGTGGCCATGGTGCTGTTCGCCGCCTGTGGAGCTGCCCGCACGGATGGGGCAACCGGAACAGGATGAGCGATCCTGCTAGGGCCGCCCGGACCACCTGGGCCGCCCGGACCGCCTGGGCCGCCCGGACCGCCTGGGCCGCCCGGACCGCCTGGGCCGCCCGGACCGCCTGGGCCGCCCGGACCGCCTGGGCTGCCCGGACCACCTGGGCTGCCCGGACCACCTGGGCTGCCCGGACCGCCTGGGCTGCCCGGACCGCCTGGGCCGCCCGGACCGCCTGGGCCGCCCGGACCGCCTGGGCTGCCCGGACCA
Source organism: Micromonospora sp. B11E3 (assembly GCF_039871625.1). Lineage (NCBI taxonomy): Bacteria > Bacillati > Actinomycetota > Actinomycetes > Micromonosporales > Micromonosporaceae > Micromonospora > Micromonospora sp. B11E3. Next base: position 18,815 of record NZ_JBDPMC010000009.1, read on the forward strand.
CCTGGGCTGCCCGGACCACCTGGGCCGCCTGGGCCGCCTGGGCCGCCTGGGCCGCCTGGGCTGCCCGGATCGCCTGGGCTGCCCGGATCGCCTGGGCCACCCGGATCGCCTGGGCTGCCCGGATCGCCTGCATCGCCCGGACCGCCCGGACCGTCCGGACCGCCCGGACCGTCCGGACCGCCCGGACCGTCCGGACCGCCCGGACCGCCCGGACCGCCTGGGTCGCCCGGGTCGCGTGGGTTGCGCGGACCGGCCCCGGGTCGCGCGGACCGGCCTGGTCGCCCGAGTCGCGCGGACCGGCCTGGGTCGCCCGGACCGCGCGGACCGGCCTGGGCCGCCCGGGTCGCGTGGGTCGCTGGGTCGCCCGGGTCGCCTGGATCAGCCGGAACCGCCTGGGCCGTCCGGGCCGCGGGCCGGGCCCTCTGGGCCGTTGGACCGCCTGGGCCTTCTGGGCCGTTGGACCGTCTGGGTCCTCTGGGCCGTTGGACCGTCTGGGTCCTCTGGGCCGTTGGGCCTTCTGGGCCGTTGGGCCGTTGGGTTGCCGGGCCACCTCTGGATCGTTGGACCACTGGGCTGCCTGGGCCGTTGGCATTGGGCGCACCGGCGGGGCAGCTCCACAGGAGGCTGGAGGATGCCCACCCGGCGGGGCGGACCCGTTGTCCCGGGCGCGCGCCCCCGCATTCCGACGCCCCCGCATTCCGACGCCCCCGCGCCGGTGCCCCACCTGCGTCCGCTTGACGCGCCCGCGCCGGCATCCCACCTGCGTCCACTTCCGGCGAAGGTGCCGTGCTCACTGGGAGCACAGGTGTGGCCGGCCAGGGCTGTGGGCGCACAGGTGGGGCAGCTCCACAGCGGCCGGAGGACGTGTCAGCCATCGGGACGGAGCGGGTTTTCCACAGGGTTGTCCACAGGTTCGGGGCAGGTGTTGAAAGGACCGTTCGGCGCCGCGGACCATCGATGCGTGACGGAGTCGACGAGTCTGTTCGAGGTCGGGGACGTGCTTCGGGCCCTGCGCAGGCGGGCGGACCTGAGCCAGCGGGAGCTGGCGGCGAGGGCCGGGGTCCCGAAGAGCACCGTGGCGCGGATCGAGGCGGGGCGGGGTGGGGATCCCCGGTTCCGGACGGTGGAGCGGCTGGTCGAGGCGGCCGGCGGTCGGCTGGTGATCGGCTCGGACGACGCCGCGTCCGGTGTGCCGGCGGCGGACGTGACGCCTGTGCCGGGGGTGCCGCACGACGGCCTGCGGGACGAGGCGGGGCGGCGGTATCCGGCCCACCTGGACGTCTGGGAGGTCGAGCAGCCGAGGGACTGGCCGGGCGCGTGGTGGGCGCAGTGGTGGAACCTGCCGCCCGAGCGGTGGCCGCGCCCGCTGCCGCCGGCGACGTACGAGCTGAACCGGTCGTATCGCGACCGGCGGCGGTGGGCGGACCGGATCCGGCGCGACGTCACGGTGCGCCGCGTCACCGAGGGGCTGGCGGCCACGTCCTGGCGGTTCCTGGCGGAGCTGCCCGACGGGCAGTTGCTCGGGGAGCTGCGGGCTCACGAGCGCAGCCCCCACCTGCTGTACGGCGACCTGGTCGACGCGCGGGAGCGGGAGGTGGTGCTGGACGGCATCCTGGTCGCCGGGGCCTGCCGCCGCCTGGGTATCGGGCGGCGGCTGGTGACGGCCCTGGAAGTCGAGATGGCCCGGAACGGGATCCGCGCCGCGCACGCCGTCGCCGAGGACGACGGCATCCACCTGCTGCTCGCGTGCGGGTACCAGTTGCAGGCCAACCGGCCGTGTGTGCTCCGGCTGGAGCGCCCGGACGAACGCCGTCCCGCCCGCCGTCGGTGAGCGGCCGGGGCCCGTCAGGCGAGCGCTGCGGCGGCGGCCGTGAGGGCTTCGAACGCCTCGCGCATTCGCCACGCGCCGCGGTCCCGGGGGCCGATCGGGTTGGAGACGGTACGCAGCTCGGCGAACGGCAGGCCGGCCTGCGCGGCGGCGACGGCCACCCCGTACCCCTCCATGGCCTCGGCCACGGCGTCCGGGTAGCGGTCGGCGAGCGCCCGGGTGCTCCCGGCCGTGCCGGTCACCGTGCTGACGGTGAGCACCGCGCCGAGCGTCGCGGCCGGCAGGGCGGCGCGCAGCGCGGCGAGCAGTCCCGGGTCGGCGGGTACGGCGGTGCCGCCGCCGAGCAGCTCGGGCGGCATGCCCAGCTCGTCGACCGGGATGAAACCGTCGGGGGACTCGGCGCCCAGGTCGGCCGCGACGCTCCGGGTCGCCAGGACGGTGCCGCCGACCGCGACGCGGCCGGCGAATCCGCCGGCGATCCCGGCGCTGACCACTGCCCCGTACGGCCGGCCGGCGCCCTCGGCGAGCGCCAGCAGCCGGGCGGTGGCGGCGGCCGCGACCGCGGGACCCACCCCGACCGGCGCGACGGTCACCTCGCGGGACGGCGGCGCGGAGTCGGCCAGCGCCCCCTGCCCGGCCGGCACCTGCCCGGGCAGGCCGGCCCCGCGCTGCCGGGGGACGGTCAGTCCGGCGCGGATCGCGTCGGCCTCAGCGGGTACCGCCGTGACCACGAGCAGCCCGGTCACGACAGGGGGCCCCGGGGCTCGCGGCGGCTCTCGTCGTCCGCCCCGCCCGAGCCGGCGACGGCGGACGAGGGCCGGTAGATGTGGTACCCGGGCGGGGCCAGTCCGGGGTCGTCGGCCGGGTCGGCGGTGTGCCGGGCCGGGGCGGGCGAGGTGGGGGCGACACCCGTCGCGTCGTCGGGCTCCGGCTCCTCGACCGGGGCCGGGTCGTCGGCGAGCTCGTCGTCGCCGAGCGGCCGGCCGGCGAGCCGTTCGCCGCGCAGCTTCCCGGCGACGTACACGCCGCGGGCGGCGGCGAGCACCGCGACCCCGGCGGCGACGGCGATGCCGACCCGACCGGCGAACGGCACCAGGCCCAGGCCGCCGCCGGCCACGAACGCGAGCATCAGCACCGTCTCGGAGTGGGCGAACGAGCTGGCCCGCAGCCGCTCCGGGATGCGCTCCTGGATGGAGGCGTCGACCGCGAGCTTCGCCACGCCGCTGACCAGCGCGGCGACCACGCAGAGCAGGGCGACCATCGGCAGCGAGAAGCGGATCGTGGCAAGCACCGCCGTGCCGGCCACGATGATCATGCTGGTGGACTGGATCGCGGTGGGCCGGTGGATGCGCAGCCGGGTGCCGATCGCGGTGGCCAGGAAGGTGCCGGTCGCCAGCGCCCCGCCGACCAGCCCGAGCGCCACCTCCGCGCCGAGGTCCCGGCCGAGGAAGACGGTGGTGAGGTCGCCCTTCTTCAGCGCGAAGGCGAGGAAGAGCAGCAGGAAGCCGTACACCGCGCGGAGCATGGCGGCGCCGACGAGGGTGGCGATCACCAGCCGGCCGGCGGGGCGGCCCCGGCCCAGCGGGCGGTCCCCGGCGCGCCGGCCGAGCGCCCGCAGCGCGCGCGGGACCCGCTCCGGCGGGTCGGAATCCGCCCGGGGCGGCAGCCGCAGGGCGATCACCATGCCGACCAGGAAGATCACCGAGGCCACCCGGAGCGGCCACTGCGGGCCGAACCAGAACGCGGCCAGCCCGATCGGGGCGACGAGCCCGCCGGCCACGGTGCCGTAGACGCTGGCCCGGGCGCCGACCTGGGAGAGCCCGAGGCCCGCCGGCAGCAGCCGGGGGACGGCCGCCGACCGGGCGACGCCGTACGCGCGGGACAGCGCCAGCACGCCGAAGGCGGCCGGGTAGAGGCCGAAGCCGTGGATGTAGTCGGAGATCAGCCAGGCCAGGAACGCTCGGCCGAGCATGGTGGCCGCGAGCGCGTACCGGCGGCCGTGCCGGAAGTGGTCCAGCAGCGGGCCGACCACCGGGGCGAGCATCGCGAACGGCACCATCGTGACCAGCAGGTACAGCGCGACCTTGCTGCGCGCCTCGCCGAGCGGCACGTTGAAGAAGATCGTCCCGGCCAGCCCGATCGCGATCAGGGTGTCGCCCGCGCAGGAGACCGCGTGCAGGTCGAACAGGCGCACCATGCCCGCCTCGCCGCCGGCCCCCCGCGCCCGGGCCAGCCCGGCGCGCCGGGTCATCCAGCGCCCGCCGCGCGCGGACCCGCGCAGCAGCAGGCGGACGGCCCGGATGCCGGTGCCGACGGTCCGCCCGAGTACGGACCGCTCGGAGCGGGAGAACAACGGCATGTGCACCATCCTCGCCCATCCGGGCCACGCCCGTGTCACCACCGTCGCAGAACACGCTCCGGGGAGTGCCTGTCGGTCGTCGCCGCGCATGGGGAACAATGGTGGGGTGACCAGGCCCACCTCCGCCCGCGCCGCCCGCCTCGACCAGGTCTGCGCCGCCGCCGTCGAGGTGGCCCGCGACGCCATCACCGAGGTGGATCCCTCCGACATCGGCGATCACGTCAAGGCCGTCGCCGAGGCCGACCGCCTCGTCACGCACTACTTCGAGTGCCGGCTTGCCGGCTACCGGGGCTGGCGGTGGGCGGTCACCGTGACCCGGGTGCCGCGCAGCCGCAAGGTCACGATCTGCGAGACGGTCCTGCTGCCCGGCCCGGACGCGCTGCTCGCCCCGGGCTGGCTGCCGTGGCAGGAGCGGCTCAAGCCGGGCGACCTGGGCCCGGGCGACCTGCTGCCCACCCCGCCCGACGACGAGCGGCTCGCCCCCGGGTACCTCCTCTCCGACGATGCCGCGGTGGAGGAGACCTCCTGGGAGCTCGGCCTCGGCCGCGCCCGGGTGCTCTCCCGCGAGGGGCGCAGCGAGGCGGCCCAGCGCTGGTACGACGGCGACCACGGCCCGTCCGCGCCGATCTCCATCGCCGCCCCGGCCGCGGCCCGCTGCGGCACCTGCGGCTTCTACCTGCCGCTCGCCGGCGCGCTGCGGCGGTGCTTCGGCGTCTGCGGCAACTTCTACGCCCCGGACGACGGGCGGGTGGTCAGCGCCGACCACGGCTGCGGCGCGCACTCGGAGACCCTGGCCGAGTCGGGCGACACCCCGGTCGACGAGGCGCCCACGGTCTACGACGACAGTGCCGTGGAGGCGGTGTCGGTGAGCCGGGCTCCGGGTTCGGTGGAGTCGGCGGAGCCGGCCGAGCCGTACGGCCACTCCTGACTCCGCCGGCGCCGGCCCCGGTGGCCGGCGCGGCACCGAAGCCTGAGCGGCCGGCGCGGCCCCAGGGCGTCAGCGGCCGGCGCGGCGGCGACGCCGGTTGGCATCGTGACGCATCATCACGGCGAGACCGGGAAAGCCCCAGAGGAAACCGGCCAGGCAGGTCCAGAGCCAGTTCAGGTGCCCGTGCTCGGTGAGCCAGCCGCGGAAGAAGATCAACAGCACCAGGCCGGCCACCGCCCAGGCCACCAGCCCGGCGACCGCGAACGGCACCATCGGCGGGTCGAGCGGCTCGGGCCGCGGCGGTTGCTCCTGTCGCACGGGGGCAAGCGTACGCGATCAACTTTTGCCGCGTGGCCCCTGATCTGCGACGATGCGCGCGACAGACGGAAGATCACCTGCGAGGACCCTGATGGCGATTGCCCCGCCCGACAAAGGCGCTCCACCTGATCCCGCTCACCCCCGCAACGGCTTCGACCGGTTCTTCGAGATCACCGCCCGCGGTTCGACGCTGAGCCGTGAGGTGCGGGGTGGCCTCGCCACCTTCTTCACGATGGCGTACATCGTGGTGCTCAACCCGCTCATCCTCGGTGGAGCCGTCGACGGCGACGGCAAGAAGCTGGCCATCTCGGCGATCGCCGCCGCGACCGCGCTGGTCGCCGGCGTGATGACCATCCTGATGGGGGTCGTCGCCCGGTTCCCGATCGCGCTGGCCGCCGGCCTCGGCGTGAACGCGCTGGTCGCGTACGAGATCGCCCCGCAGATGAGCTGGGCGGACGCGATGGGCCTCGTGGTGATCGAGGGTGTGATCATCGCGATCCTGGTGCTCACCGGCCTGCGTACCGCGGTGTTCCGCTCGGTGCCCACCCAGCTCAAGACCGCGATCGGCGTCGGCATCGGCCTCTTCCTGACGATCATCGGCCTGGTCGACGCCGGCTTCGTCCGCCGCATCCCGGACGTGGCGGGCACGACCGTCCCGGTGGGGCTCGGCGTCAACGGGAAGATCGTCAGCTGGCCGATGCTGGTCTTCGTGGTGGGCCTGCTGTTCACCATCGTGCTGGTGGTCCGCCGGATCCGGGGCGCGATCCTGATCGGCATCCTCGCCACGACCGTGCTGGCGATCGTCGTGGAGGCGGTGGCCAAGGTCGGCCCGCCCTTCGTCAACGGGAAGCCCAACCCGAAGGGTTGGTCGCTGAACGTGCCGGAGCTGCCGAAGAAGATCGTGGACATCCCCGACCTGTCCCTGCTCGGCCAGTTCAACGTGCTGAACTCCTGGAGCCGGGTCGGCTGGCTGATCCCGCTGATGTTCGTGTTCACGCTGCTGATCACGGACTTCTTCGACACGATGGGGACGATGGTCGCCATCGGCCAGGAGGGGAACATGCTCGACGAGCGGGGCACCCCGCCGCGGGCGAAGGAGATCCTGCTGGTCGACTCGCTCGCCGCGGCGGCGGGCGGCGCGGCGAGCGTCTCCAGCAACACGTCGTACATCGAGAGCGCGGCCGGGGTCGCGGAGGGCGCGCGGACGGGCGTGGCCAACCTGGTCACCGGCGTCCTGTTCCTGCTGGCCATGTTCCTCGCGCCGCTGTCGCTGGTGGTGCCGTTCGAGGCGGCCTCGACGGCGCTGGTGGTGGTCGGCTTCCTGATGATGACCGCGGTGCGGACCATCGACTGGACCGACTACGAGATCGCCATCCCGGCGTTCCTCAGCATCGCCCTGATGCCGTTCACGTACTCGATCTCCAACGGCATCGGCGCGGGCGTCATCACGTACGTGGTGGTCAAGCTGGCGAAGGGCAAGGCCCGGGAGGTCCACCCCCTGCTGTACGGGGTGGCGGCGCTCTTCGTCGTGTACTTCGCGCGCAGCCCGATCGAGTCCCTGGTTTACTGACGACCCACCGGGTCGTCCTGCTGGTTTACTGACGACCCACCGGGTCGTCCTGCCGGTCCACCGACAACCTACGGTGGTCGGGTGGGGTCGGAGCGTCCGATTCGGACGCTCCGGCCCTGTAGGGCGGGAATTCCGCAGGTGAGCATGGTCATATCGCATGTCGTTAGCCAGGCTCATTAGTTATGCTAACTATCGTGACGGAGCGGACGGTGACGGCGAAACGCGTGCCACCGGCGCAGCTGGCCCCCCAGTTGCGTGATGCGATCACCCGGCTGAACCGGCGGGTCCGCCAGGCCCGACCGGTGGGCGACCTGACGGTCACCCAGCTCTCGGCGCTCACCAGCCTGATGCTGGCGGGCGCCCTGACGCCCCGGGAACTGGCCGACGTCGAGCGGGTGCAACCGCCCACGATGACGAAGATCGTCGCGAAGTTGGAGGAGCGCGGCCTCGTGCAGCGCACCCCCCATCCGACCGACGGCCGGCAGGTCATCCTCGCGGCGACCGAGAGGGGACGGGCCGTGCTCGACCAGTTCGAGCGGGCCCGCAACGAGTGGCTGGCCCACCGGCTGGCCGAGCTGAGCGAGTCCGACCGGGAGACCCTGCAGCGGGCCGCGGAGATCCTGCAGCAGCTCGCCCGCGCCTGACCGCGCCCGTAGCCGGTCCGCGCCGTCCGTTGTGGATGACGCGTACGACCGAGGAGGCGCTACCAGGGTGCAGGCGAAGCTGAACACGATGTTCCAGTCACTGCGTGTCCGTAACTACCGGCTTTTCGCATCCGGGCAGCTGATCAAACTGATCGGCGTCTGGATGATGTTCATCGCCCAGGACTGGCTCGTCCTTCAGCTCTCGGACGACTCCGCCACCGCGCTCGGCGTGGTCACCGCGCTCCAGTTCACCCCGGTGCTGCTGCTCACCCTGATCTCCGGGCGGCTCGCCGACCGGTACGACAAGCGCCTGCTGCTGTTCGTCGCCAACGCGTTCTGGACCGTGCTCGCGTTCGGGATGAGCCTGCTCGTGCTCACCGGGCTGGTCCAGCTCTGGCACGTGTTCGTCTTCGCCGCCCTGCTCGGCGTCGCCAACGCGGTGGAGACCCCGGTCCGGCAGGCGTTCGTCTCCGAGCTGGTCGGCACCGCCCTGCTGCCCAACGCGCTCTCGCTGAACGCGGCGGTGTTCAACTGCGCGCGGATCGTCGGTCCCGCCTTCGCCGGCCTGGCCATCGCCGCGGTGGACGTCGGCCCGGTCTTCCTGTTCTCGGCGGTCAGCTCGCTGGGCCCGCTGGCCAACGTGGTCCGGATGCGCGCGTCCGAGCTGCACCGTCCGGACCTGCCGCCGCTCGCCGAGCGGGGCTCGGCCCGGGTGGTCGACGGGCTGCGCTACGTCGCCCGCCGCCCCGACCTGCTGCTGCCCATGGCGGTGATGTCGGTGATCGGGATGAGCCTGTTCAACTTCCAGCTCACCCTCGCCGCGCTGGCCAAGACCGTGTTCCACACCGGCGCCGCGTCGTTCGGCCTGTTCAGCACCGCCCTGGCGGTCGGCGCGCTGGGCGGGGCGCTGGCCGGCACCGGGCGGCGCGCGCGCCCGTCGGTCTGGCTGGTGCTCGGCGCCGCGGTCTGCTGCGCCGTCTTCGGCACCCTGGTCGGGCTCGCCCCGTCGTACTGGATGGTGGTGGCGCTGCTGCTGCCCGCCGGCTTCTTCATGGTGTTCTTCGCCCAGGCCGCCAACCAGCGGGTCCAGCTCGGTACGGACGCCGCCTTCCGGGGCCGGGTGATGGCGCTGTGGGTGCTCGTCTTCCTCGGCACCAACCCGGTCGGCGCGCCGCTGATCGGCTGGGTCGCCGAGACGTTCGGCGCCGGGGCGAGCATCTGGATCGGTGGGCTGGTCTCCCTGGCCACCGCGCTGCTGGCGCTCACCTGGCAGCTGCGCCGCGCCGGGGCCCGGCTCCGGGTGCGGATGCTCCCGATGCCCCGTTTCTACGTCGTCTCGCCGGACTGAATATCCGCGAACCGCTGGCGGTAAGGCACGACCAGGCTTAGCGTCGATACGTGGAGGTGGGCCGCGCGATGCTGCTAGCTCTGGCGATCGTTGCCGTGGCGAGCCTGCCCGTCCTGTTCGCGCTGGTCTTCTGCGCCGACGAGATCATCGACCGGGTCGCCTGCGGGTACGCCGAGTGGCGCGAGCGGCGCCGCGAACGCCGTACCATCGCCCGACTGGACCGGGCCGTCGAGGCCGACGCGCTCGCCCGGGACGTCGACCTCAGCGAGTTCGACCGGCCCGGCCGCCGCTCCCTGCAGCAGATCGCCGCCGACCTGCGTCGCTTTGCCGGACACCGGGTCAACCAGGGCGGCCGGGCGGTCATCTGGCACCCGGCCGTCCTCGACGCGTACGACCGGCACCTGCGGGCGGCCTGCCGCTGCCTGGGGCTGGTCGAGCACCTGGGCGAGCTGGAGGGCGTCGACCGGGAGATCGAGCGGGTGCGGGTCGAGGGGCTGCTGGACGAGGCCGGGCTGACCCTGCCGGCCGCCCGCGCCCCGCGTCGCCAGCGGCACCGCTGAGCGGCGTACCCAGGTGCGGCTCTTCGTGGCGGTCTACCCGCCGCGCCCGGCGGTCGACGACCTGTCCGCGCGGGTGGCCGGGCTCCGGGTCGGCCTGGCGGCGGCGGCCGGGACCAACGTACGGCTCGCCGACCCGGCGAACGCGCACCTCACGCTCGCCTTCCTCGGGGAGGTCGAGGCCGACCGGCTGGTCGACGTGGAGAGCGCCCTCGGGCTCGCCGCCGAGACGTTCCGGGGCGGGCGGGACGCCTCGCCGGTGCTGCGGCTCGGCGGCGGCGGGAGCTTCGGGCGGGGCCGGTTCACGGTGCTCTGGGTGGACGTGCGCGGCGACGTCGAGGCGCTGGGGGTGCTCGCCCGACTGGTCCGGCTCCGGCTGCGGCGCGGGCGGCTGCCGTACGACGAGAAGCCGTTCCGGCCGCACCTGACCATCGCCCGCCCCGGTGACCGGATCGACCGGGCGGACGTCCTCGCCGACCGGGAGGCGCTGCACGAGTACCTCGGACCGGAGTGGCCGGCCGCCGAGCTGGTGCTGGTGCGCAGCCACCAGGGGCCCCGGCCGACGTACGACCGGCTGGCCGCCTGGCCGATCTAGGGCGGCCCGACCGAGGCTTGGGCCGCCATGTCGGCGACATCGCGGTGACCGAGTCCGCAGAACCCCGCCATGTCGCCGACACGGGCCTGACCCGCCGGGCTCGTCAGGCCGGCACGGTCACCAGGCCCACGCCTCCGGGCCCGCGCCGCCCTTGCCCACGGGCGGGAACAGCTCGTCGAGCCGGGCCAGCGCCGCCTCGTCGAGCCGTACGTCCAGCGCGCCCAGGGTGCGGTCGAGCTGGTCGAGGGTGCGCGGGCCGATGATCGGGGCGGTCACCCCCGGCCGGGAGAGCAGCCAGCCGAGCGCCACGTCCGCCGGATCGTGACCCAGGTCGGCGCAGAACTTCTCGTACGCCTCGATGGCCGGCCGGTACTCCAGCAGCCCCTCGGCGGCGCGCCCGCTGGTGCCCCGCGCGGCCCCGCCCTCGGCCATCTTGCGCAGCACCCCGGACAGCAGCCCGCCGTGCAGCGGCGACCAGGGAATGATGCCGAGGCCGTAGTGCTGGGCGGCCGGGATCACCTCCAGCTCGACGTGCCGGGTCAGCAAGTTGTAGATCGACTGCTCCGAGACCAGGCCGAGGAAGTTGCGCCGCCCGGCCGCCGCCTGCGCCTGCGCGATGTGCCAACCGGCGAAGTTGGACGACCCGACGTAGATCACCTTGCCCTGGGCGACCAGCGTCTCCATCGCCTGCCAGATCTCCTCCCACGGAGTGGCCCGGGAGACGTGATGCATCTGGTACAGGTCGATGACGTCGGTCTGCAGGCGACGCAGCGAGTCCTCACAGGCCCGGACGATGTGCCGGGCGGACAGGCCCTGCTCGTTGGGCCACTCGCCCATCTTGCCGTACACCTTGGTGGCCAGGACGACCTTGTCGCGCCGGCCGCCGCCCTGGGCGAACCAGCGACCGATGATCTGCTCGGTGATCCCCTCACCGGTCTGCCAGCCGTAGACGTTGGCGGTGTCGAAGAAGTTGATCCCGTGTTCGAGTGCCCGGTCCATGATGGCGAAGCTGTCCGGCTCGCTGGTCTGCGGCCCGAAGTTCATCGTGCCGAGGCACAGCCGGCTCACCGACAGGCCGGTGCGGCCCAGATTCGTGTACTCCATGGCACCCACCCTGTCACGGCGGCACCTGGAGTGCCTCGCCGTTTCCGGGGCGACGCGTGCGCGCTGCCCGGGAAACGGCGGTGGTGGGTCAGGAGGACTCGCGGGCCGCCGGGCCGCTGCCGAAGAGGACGTCGTCCCAGCTCGGCAGCCGCTTACGCGGCTTGCCGGAGGCGTCGGCCGACTCGCCACCGGTCGTCGCCGCCGCGGCGCCCGTGCGCCGGGGCCGCAGCACCGCCAGCGACGGCACGGCCGGGACCTCCTTCGGTGCGTCCGAGTCGTCGTCGAACGCCGAGCCCTGGCCGCCGCCGAGCAGGGCCGCCGCCCCGCCGGCCACCGAGCGCTGCCGGGGCGCCTCGGGCCCGGCCAGCGCGGCCGGCGTACGCGGCTCCAGGCCGCGCCCCGAGGTGCTGCCGAGCGGTCGATCGAGCGAGGCCAGCAGCGCATCCCGCCCCGCCCGGATCGGGTCCCGGCCCGGACGGGCGGACTCACCGGCCGCCGCGGGCAGGCCGTGGCCGCCCCGGCTCGGCTCGCCGCGCGACGGGCCGGGCAGCGCGTGGCCGCCGCGCTCCGGCGCCGGCTCCTGGCCGAGGATCGGCGTCGGGCGCTCGGCGCACAGGTACTGCGCCATGTCGTCGTGCGGCGTGACGTGCTGCCGGGTCTTGTCCAGATCCCAGATCGCCTGCGCGGTGGCCTTGCCCGACGGCCAGGTGGCGATGATCCGCCAGGTGCCGTCCTCGCGCCGGTACGCGTCCCAGGAGATCTTCTCCGTGTCGATCCCGTGCTGGGCCAGCCGGCCGTTGACCACCTCGGCCAGCGGGGTCGGCTTCTCCGCGCCCTTGAGCCGGGTGCGGCGGGCGTGCTGGGCCAGCATCGCCCGCTCCTGGAGGACCGGGCCGGCGTAGCGCAGCACCCGGTCGACCGGCACGCCCGCGATGCGGGCCACGTCCTCGGCGGACTCGCCGGCGCGGATCCGGGCCTGGATGTCCCGTGGGGACAGTGACGGCACCGGGTCGGCGGTCGGCGCCACGACGGCGAGCGGAGTCGTGCCCGGCTCGGCGTGCAGCGCACCGGCGACGCGCTCGTCGATCGGCAGGGCGAGCAGACGCCCGACCTCGTCCGTGAGCACCAGGGCCTGGCCGTCCTCGGAGAGGGCGACGAAGCGTACTGGGCGCATCAGCTTGCCTCCGTCCCGCTTCGCTGGCCGCACGCCACGAGTCAGCCACCCGGGCGTCTAGAGCACCACGGTACGCCCATCCGTACCCAGGTGGGGGATCCGACACCCGCATGTTGCGGATGACCTGGGCGGACGGTCACAGTGGGTGGCCGGGGATGCACCCGTGGCCACCCACCGTGTCGGCGCCTAGAGCCGCTCCACCACGTAGTCGATCGACGCGGTCAGCGCCTCGACGTCGGCCGGCTCGACCGCCGGGTAGAGCGCGATCCGCAGCTGGTTGCGGCCCAGCTTCCGGTACGGCTCGGTGTCGACGATGCCGTTGGCGCGCAGCGCCTTCGCGATCGCCGAGGCGTCCACCCCGTCGGCGAAGTCGATGGTGGCGACCACGTGGGAACGCAGCTCCGGGTCGGTGACGAACGGCGTGGCGACCGACGAGCGCTCGGCCCAGCCGTACACGATGCCGGCGCTCTCGGCCGTGCGCTTGGCCGCCCAGGCCAGGCCGCCCTGGGCGTTCATCCAGTCCGTCTGCTCGGCGGCCAGGAAGATGGTGGCCAGCGCCGGGGTGTTGTACGTCTGCTCCAGCCGCGAGTTGTCGATCGCGGTGACCAGGTCGAGGAAGGCCGGGATGTAGCGACCCGACGCCTTGACGTCGGCGGCCCGCTGGAGCGCGGCCGGCGACATCAGGGCCAGCCAGAGCCCGCCGTCGGAGGCGAAGCACTTCTGCGGGGCGAAGTAGTAGACGTCGGTCTCGGCCACGTCGACCGCGAGCCCGCCGGCGGCCGAGGTGGCGTCGACCAGCAGCAGCGAGCCCGGGTCGGCGCCGGCCACCCGGTTGATCGGCACGGCCACGCCGGTCGAGGTCTCGTTCTGTGGGATGGCGTACGCGTCCACCCCGGCCTCGGCGACCAGCGCCGGGGCGCTGCCCGGCTCGGACTTGCGGACGGTCGGCTCGCCCAGGAACGGCGCCTCCTTGACGGCCTTGGCGAACTTCGCGCCGAACTCGCCGAAGCTGGCGAACTGGGCCCGGTCCCGGATCAGGCCGAACGTGGCCACCTCCCAGAACGCGGTCGTGCCGCCGTTGCCGAGGACGACCTCGTAGCCCTCGGGGAGGGAGTAGAACTCGGCGATGCCCCGCCGCAGCCGGGCGACCTGGTCGCGCACGGTCTTCTGCCGGTGCGAGGTGCCCAGGTAGCTCGTCGCCACGTCCGCGAGGGCGGACACGGCCGCCGGACGGATCTTGGACGGCCCGCAGCCGAACCGTCCGTCGGCGGGCCTGATGTCGTCGGGAATCCGGATGGTCGGTGCGTCAGCCACGGTTGTCGAGATCCTTCCGCTTGGGCGAGGGCGGGCCCGGTCAGCGAGCGGGGCGGGGACCGACGGCGGACGCGTACGCGGGCACACGGCGCGGCCGGGACCTCCAGCCCGGTCCGGCGACACTGCCGAACCACCATCCTTGCACCCGGCTCACCCCGACCGCGTACCGGTCCCGTACCTGACCGTGAGGCGTGGAACACATTCGCCGCCGACACGGGTGCGGGGCCCCACCGACCGGTGGAGCCCCGCGCTTCCGTGCAGGTCAGAACGCCCTCAGACGCCGTGGGGAATGGCGTCCCAGCCCTCGACCTCCTGCGGCTTGCGGGGGGCGTGGCCGACGTACCGGGCCGACGGGCGGACCAGCCGCTGGAGCTTCTTCTGCTCCAGGATGTGCGCGCTCCAGCCGCCCATCCGGGCGCAGGTGAACATCGAGGTGAACATGTGCGCCGGCACCTCGGCGAAGTCCAGCACGACGGCCGACCAGAACTCGACGTTGGTGGCGAGCACCCGGTCGGGGCGGCGGGCCTGGAGCTCGGCCAGGGCGGCCTTCTCCAGCGCCTCGGCGATCTCGAAGCGCGGCGCGCCCAGCTCCTTCGCGGTGCGCCGCAGCACCCGGGCGCGCGGGTCCTCGGCCCGGTAGACCCGGTGGCCGAAGCCCATCAGCCGCTCGCCCCGGTCGAGGACGCCCTTGACGTAGCCCTCGGCGTCGCCGCTGCGCTCGACGGCCTCCAGCATGGTGAGCACCCGGGAGGGGGCGCCGCCGTGCAGCGGACCCGAGAGCGCGCCGATGCCGGAGGAGATGCAGGCCGCCGCGTCCGCGCCGGTCGAGGCGACGATCCGGGCGGTGAAGGTGGAGGCGTTCAGGCCGTGCTCGGCCGCCGAGATGAAGTACGCGTCCACGGCCTTGACGTGCCGGGGGTCGGGCTCGCCGCGCCAGCGCTTCATGAAGCGCTCGACGATCGTCTCCGCCTTGTCGATCTCCTTCTGCGGCACCGCGGGCAGGCCCAGGCCGCGGGCGGACTGCGCGACGAAGGACAGCGCGGTCACGGAGACCCGGGCGAGATCCTCGCGGGCCTGCTCGTCGGAGATGTCCAGCAGCTGGTCGAGCCCCCAGTACGGGGCGAGCATGGCGACCGCGGACTGCACGTCGACGCGGATGTCGCCGGAGTGCACCGGCACCGGGAACGGCTCGGCCGGCGGCAGGCCCGGGCCGAACCGACCGTCGACCAGCAGGGCCCAGACGTTGCCGAACGAGACCTGGCCGATCAGATCCTCGATGTCGACGCCGCGATAGCGCAGCGCGCCACCCTCCTTGTCCGGTTCGGCGATCTCGGTCTCGAAGGCTACGACGCCCTCCAGTCCGGGTTTGAAGTCGGCCATCGCTCTCTCCTGGCTCAGCTCGGTGCGCCCGCCTGGGACTTCGGCCCTGTCGGCCGAGCGCCTTAGGCGATCCTCAGGGACGTGTTCGTGACATCTTGCCTGGCGAGTAACCAACCGCGCGACCCACTGCGACTGTGCTGCACGTGACACCCCCGCCGGTGGACATTTGGCCGCACTCGGTGAGACTGGGGCATACGGGCTGGCCTGCGCCGGAGGCGCGCGCAGCCCGGCGAGGGGGAGAGCGAACTGTGACGGGTGACACACCGCAGTGGGTCGGCATGCGTAACGAGTACGCGGCCGAGCTGGGCCTCTCCGAGGCGGACCTGGCCGCCGACTGGCTCACCCAGTTCGCCCGCTGGTACGCCGACGCGGCCGCGTCCGGCCTGCCCGAGCCGAACGCGATGGTGGTCGGCACCGCCGACGCCGCGGGCCGGCCCAGCGGCCGGACGGTCCTGCTGAAGGCGTACGACCGGGAGGGCTTCGTCTTCTTCACCAACCATGGCTCCCGCAAGGGCGTCGAGGCGCTGGCCAACCCGTACGCCAGCCTGGTGTTCCCCTGGTTCCCCCTGCACCGGCAGGTGGTGGTCGCCGGCCGGATCGAACCGATCGACCGGACCGAGACGGAGGCGTACTTCGCGAGCCGGCCGCGCGGATCGCAGCTCGGCGCCTGGGCCAGCACCCAGTCGCGCGTGATCCCCGACCGGGCGGCCCTGGAGGCGAGCTACCGGGGGGCGGCCGAGCGGTTCGGCGAGACCGCGCCGATCCCCACCCCGCCAGACTGGGGCGGGCTGCGGGTGCGACCGGAGACCGTGGAGTTCTGGCAGGGCCGGGCCAACCGGCTGCACGACCGGCTGCGGTTCCGCCGCACGGCGGACCCGGGTGGCACGGCCGACGACGGCCACTGGATCGTGGAGCGGCTGGCCCCGTGACCGCCGTCAAGGAGACCCGGCAGCGCGGGGCGCGCCGCTGGGCGATCGACCTGCGCCCGCTCGGCGTGCCCGCGTACCGGCGGGTGTGGCTCGGCAACGGCGTGGCCATGTTCGGCTTCCAGTTCACCGCCGTCGCCGTGCCCGTGGAGATGTACGCGCTGACCGGCGGCTCGTTCTGGGTCGGGCTGCTCGGCGTCGCAGGCTTCCTGCCCCTGCTGGTCTTCGGGCTGTGGGGCGGGGCCGTGGCGGACGTCCGGGACCGGCGCCGGGTGCTGCTCGGCGCCGGGACGCTGCTCTGGGTGTCGACGCTGGCGCTGCTGGTGCAGGCGCTGCTCCGGGTGGGCAGCCCGGTACTGCTGCTGACCCTGGTGGCGGTGCAGTCCACGGCCTTCGCGATCACCTCGCCCACCCGCAACGCGATCCTGCCCCGGCTGGTCCCCGCCGAGCTGCTGCCGGCGGCGAGCACGCTGAACTTCACCACCTTCACCGCGACCTCGGTGTTCGGGCCGCTGGCCGCCGGCCTCATCTTCACGTTCTGGCGCCCGGACGTGGGGCTGCCCGTGGCGTACGCGGTGGACGCGCTGCTGTTCACCGTCTCGCTCTGGGCCACCTTCCGGCTGCCCGCGATGCCTCCGGAACCCGACGCGGACGGCACCGCCGCGCCCAGCCGGGCGGGGCTGGCCAGCATCGTCGACGGCCTCCGCTACCTGGCCACCACGCCGGTGCTGCTGCTCTCCTTCGCCATCGACCTCATCGCGATGGTGCTGG
Organism: Micromonospora sp. B11E3; assembly: GCF_039871625.1. Lineage (NCBI taxonomy): Bacteria > Bacillati > Actinomycetota > Actinomycetes > Micromonosporales > Micromonosporaceae > Micromonospora > Micromonospora sp. B11E3. The sequence goes on from NZ_JBDPMC010000009.1 coordinate 35,631, forward strand.
CGATGCCCCGGGCGCTCTTCCCGGAGACGGCCGAGCAGCGGTTCGGCGGCGGCGCCGCCGTCGGCTGGCTGTACGCCGCGATCTCGATCGGCGCGATGCTCGGCGGGCTCACCTCCGGCTGGATCGGCCGCATCCGCCGGCAGGGGCTGGTGCTGATCCTCGCCGTGGTGGGCTGGGGCGTGGCCGTGGCGGCGGCCGGGCTGGCCCACCAGCTCTGGCTGGTGGTCGGGCTCCTCGCCGTGGCCGGCGCGGCCGACCTGGTCAGCGCGGTCGTCCGGCAGACGATGCTGCTGGTGTACGCGCCGGACCGGATGCGCGGCCGGATCCAGGGTGTCAACACCGTGGTCATCGCCGGCGGGCCCCGCCTCGGGGACCTGCGCGCCGGGGCGGTGGCCGCCGGGTCCGGCGCGGGTGCCGCCTGGGTCAGCGGCGGGCTCGCCGCCGCGGTGCTGGCGGTGCTGCTGGCGGCCGTCTTCCCTGCCCTGGCCCGCTACCGGCCGGCGACCGCGTCGGGCGGGGAGCGCGGCTGAGCCGATAGGGTCCCCGGCATGGAGAACGCCGCGCCCCACCCGCCGTCAGGTGCACAGTGGACCATCGCCGCCGCCGGCCAGGAGGCCGTGATCGTCGAGGTGGGAGGCGGCCTGCGGGCGTACCGGCACGACGGCGTCGACTACCTCGACGGGTACGGCGCCGACGAGCTCTGCCCCGGCGGGGCCGGGCAGGTGCTGGCCCCCTGGCCGAACCGCATCCGGGACGGGGCGTACGAGTTCGGGGGGCGCTCGTTGCAGCTCACCCTGACCGAGCCGACCCGGCACAACGCCATCCACGGCCTGGTCAACTGGGTGCGGTGGCACCTCGTCGAGCGGTCCGAGGACTCCGTCACCGTCGGGTACGACCTGCCGCCGCACCCCGGCTACCCGTGGCCGCTGCGGCTGCTCACCCGGTGGAGCGTCGGGCCGGACGGCCTGCGCGTCGAGCCGGAGGCCACCAACGTCGGCGCCGAGCCCTGCCCGTTCGGCTGGTCCGTCCACCCGTACCTGCGGCTGCCCGGGGTGGCGGTGGACGACCTCGCCCTGCGCGTGCCGGGGCGCACCCGGGTGGTGGTCGACAACCGGCTGCTGCCGATCGGGGTCGCCCCGGTCGCCGGCACCGCGTACGACTACACCACGCCCCGGCGCATCGGCCCGGCCGTGCTCGACACGGCGTTCGGCGACGTGATCCGTGACGCCGACGGCGGCTCGTCGGTCACCCTGACCGCCCCGGACGACTCGGCGGCCGTGCGGCTCTGGGCCGACCGGGGGTTCGGCTGGTGGCAGGTCTTCACCGGCGACACCCTCGGTGGTGAGCGGCACCGCCGATCGGTGGCCGTCGAGCCGATGACCTGCCCGCCGGACGCGTTCCGCTCCGGCCGGGACGTGATCACGCTGGAGCCCGGGGAGACCTGGCGGGGTGCCTGGGGCATCCGGCCCGGCGCCTGAGCCGGAACGGGGGAAGCGGCATGGAGTTCGCCGAGGTGGTCCGGCGCCGCCGGATGGTGCGCAACTACGACCCGGACCGCCCGGTTCCGCCGGAGGTGGTGAAGCGGCTGCTCGACCACGCCGTCCGGGCCCCGTCGGCCGGGTTCGCCCAGGGCTGGGGTTTCCTGGTGCTGGAGGAGCCGGACGACCGGGAGCGGTTCTGGGCGGCGGCCACGCCGGACGGCGGCGGGCGGGACCGCTGGCTGGCCGGGATGCGCCGGGCGCCGCTGATCGTCGTCCCGCACGCGAACCGGTCGGCGTACCTGGACCGGTACGCCGAGCCGGACAAGGGCTGGACGGACCGCGCGACGGAGCGTTGGCCGGTGCCGTACTGGCACATCGACACGGGGTTCGCCGCCCTGCTCATGCTCTTCACCGCCGTGGACGAGGGGCTGGGTGCCTGCTTCTTCGGCATCCCGCCGCAGCGCACGCGGGCGTACCGGGAGGCTTTCGGGGTGCCCGAGGAGTACGAGCCGATCGGCGCGCTCACCGTGGGCTACCGGGCGCCCGACCACCGCTCCCCGTCGCTGCGGCGGGGCCGCCGCCCGGCCGACGAGGTGGTCCGCCGGGGCCGGTGGAGCTGACGCGGAAGCGGGTCGGATCGCCCGGTTCGGGCCGGTGCGGCGGGGTACCGGCAGTAGCAAAGCCGACATGAGGGAGTGAATCACGGTGTCGCCGGGGGCGGCTACGCTGGCACCGTCATCGGTGCCGTGCCGTGCCGCGCGGCGCCGCACCGCGATCCGACCCGGCGCGGTGAGTCGGCCCGGTAAGGGGGAGGGGAGCTGCCGTCGTGATCTTCAGAGCGGTCCGGGACGGGCGTCCCTACCCGGAGCACAACCTGACGCTCAAGCAGTGGGCCGAGATTCCGCCGCGCCCGCTGCGACTGGACCAGTTGATCACCACGAAGCGCGAGTTGGCGCTGGACAAGCTCCTCGCGGAGGACTCCACGTTCTACGGGGACCTGTTCCCGCACGTGGTGCAGTGGAACGGCGGGCTGTACCTGGAGGACGGGCTGCACCGCGCGCTGCGCGCCGCCCTCCAGCAGCGCAACCAGATCCACGCCCGGGTGCTGGTGCTCTCCGGCCAGCCCGAGTGACCCGCTCCTGAACCTTCGTTAAGGTGGCGGCATGACTCCTCTCGACCTGCTGGACCTGGACTCCCTCCTCGACGACGAGGAACGGCAGATCCGCGACGTGGTGCGGCAGCTCCTCGACGACCGGGTCCGCCCGCACGTCGCCGACTGGTACGAGGAGGGCCGGGTGCCGGCCCGCGAGCTGGCCCGGGAGTTCGGCAGGCTCGGCCTGCTCGGCATGCACCTGACCGGGTACGGCTGTGCCGGCTCCTCCGCGGTGGCGTACGGGCTGGCCTGCCTGGAACTGGAGGCCGCCGACTCGGGCGTCCGCTCGCTGGTACGCGACCACGCGCACCCAGTTCGGCCGGCCGCTGGCCGGCTTCCAGCTCACCCAGGCCAAGCTCGCCGACATGGCGGTCGAGTGGCAGAAGGGCTTCCTGCTGGCGCTGCGGCTGGGCCGGCTCGCCGACGCGGGGCGGCTGCGCCCGGAGCAGGTCAGCGTGGGCAAGCTGAACAACGTCCGGGAGGCGCTGGACATCGCCCGGCAGTGCCGCACCATCCTGGGCGCGAACGGGATCTCCGGGGAGTACCCGGTCCTGCGGCACGCCAACAACCTGGAGAGCGTGCTCACCTACGAGGGCACCTCGGAGATCCACCAGTTGGTCATCGGGCAGCGGCTCACCGGGCTGTCCGCATTCGCCTGACCAGGGCCTCCGCGTCCGGTCGGCGAGCTTGGCGCGCGAGTGTCGCACGGGGGACGTACCGTCATCGACAGGGCGACGTGTCCGATCGAGGATGGTGAGCGCAATGTCCCCTGACGGCGAATTCCACGAGCCTGCCCGGCCGCCCTCCGGGCCGGCCCGCGGGCTCCTCCTGGCGCTCGGCGCCGCCGCCCTGGCGGTGGTGGTGCTGCTCGGCGCGCAGGCCACGGGGATCTTCCCCGAGTTCCGCAACCCGTTCGCCAAGGAGCAGACCGACCGGAGTCAGCCGCCGCTGCTGAAGTCGATCCAGGACCTCAGCCGCTACGTGGCCGCCGAGGGCAACTTCCAGGTCGTCGTCGACCTGCAGAACGACCGCAACAACATCCCGGAGTTCCTGCTCAACCAGCGCACGCTCTTCGTCGGGGCGGGCAGCGTCGAGGCGTACGTCGACTTCGCCAGGATCTCCGAGGGGGCCGTGGTCGAGTCGGCCGACGGGAAGTCCGTCGAGATCAAACTGCCGGCGCCGCAGCTCGGCCAGGTCAACCTCGACATGGAGAAGAGCTATGTCTTCGCCGAGGAGCGGGGGCTGCTCAACCGGATCAACGACCTGGTCAAGGGCGACCCGAACCGGCAGCAGCAGGTGTACCGGATGGCCGAGGAACGGATCGGCGCCGCCGCCCGGGACAGCGGGCTGGGCGCCCGCGCCGAGGAGAACACCCGCAAGATGCTGGAGGGCCTGCTCCGCTCCCTCGGCTACGAGAAGGTGACCGTCACGTACACCGCGCCCTGACGCCACGAACGCGAAGCGCCCGCCCCGGTCGTCCGGGGCGGGCGCTTCCGGTTGTGGTCAGTAGCGAGCGGCGTGCCGGTCCTCGTTGGGCATCAGCACCCAGAGCACCAGGTAGACGATCACCTGGGTGCCCGGCAGCAGCAGCGACAGCAGGAACAGCAGCCGGACCAGGTTGGCGGAGGTGTTGAACCGGCGGGCCAGGCCGACGCACACGCCGGCGAGCATGCGCCCCTCGCGGGGCCGGACCAGTTTGCGACTCATCGTCGTACTCCCACTCTGCGGCGTTCCGCCGCTTCTGCCACCAACGGTAGAAACGCCCGACCAGTCCGCCCTCCGTCCCGAGGGGGATCTGGCCGCAGCCGACCCGTAGGTGCATACCCGCTGCTCGCGTCGGTGCCGGCCCCGGGTGGGCCGCCGGACCTGGGCGCGGCGACCGGCGCAGCGACCGGCGGGGCGACCGGCGGGCGGGCGGCGGGGCGGGCGGCGCAGGACCGGCGGGGCGGGCGGCGGGGGCCGGAGCTTCTACGGTGTGGACGCTGTGGAGTTGCCCCGTGCGTGCTACCGCCCCCCACGGGCCCACCGCCGCCTGGTTACCTTGCTCCGCGCCGTCCTGCCTGGTGGTCCCGCCGAACGGAGACCGGGCCCGGCCAGCCCCGCTGCCCCATTCACGCGGGCAGCTCCACAGGGGCGGTGGCAGGGTGCCTGTCCTGCACGGCGATTCCCCTGCCCCGTCTGTGCGGGCAGTTCCACAGGACGGTCGGGCGGGTGTCGGATCCTGGCGGGGGAGGGAAAATGGGCTGGTCAGGCCGGGCGGCCACGGGCCGGGGCGGGTAGGCTCGCCGGTCGGCCGCCCCGTCCGGGCGGCGGCGACGCAACGGCCGCCCCGACCGGGTGGCCGCGACCGGGCCGGGCCCGCATCCCGGGCAACGACGGCGAGGAAGTGCACATGATCAGCGTTTTCGACCTCTTCAGCGTGGGCATCGGGCCGTCCAGCTCGCACACCGTGGGCCCGATGCGGGCCGCCCGGACGTTCGTCTCCGGGCTCAAGGCCGACGGGCTGGTCTCCTCGACGACCCGGGTGCGGGCCGAGCTGTTCGGGTCCCTCGGCGCCACGGGCCACGGCCACGGCAGCGACCGCGCGGTGCTGCTGGGGCTGGAGGGGGAGGCGCCGGAGGCGGTCGACACCGACTCCGTCGAGGCCAGGGTCGCCCGGATCCGCGCCGACCGGCGGCTGAGCCTGCTCGGCACCCATGAGATCGACTTCGACCCGGACGGGGACCTGGTACTGCACCGCCGCCGCTCGCTGCCGTACCACCCGAACGGGATGACCTTCGCCGCGTACGACGACACGGGCGCGGAGCTGCGGGCGCGCACCTGCTACTCCGTCGGCGGCGGGTTCGTGGTCGACGAGGCGGCGGCCGGGGCGGACCGGATCAAGCCCGACACGACCCCCGTCCGGTACCCGTTCCTGACCGGCGCGGACCTGGTGGCGGTGAGCACCGGCAACGGGCTGTCGATCAGCGAGGTGATGCTCGCCAACGAGCGGTCCTGGCGCAGCGAGGCCGACGTGCGGGCCGGGCTGCTGGACATCTGGCGGGTGATGCGGGAGTGCGTCGAGCGGGGCTGCGAGCGCGACGGCGTACTCCCCGGCGGGCTGCGGGTCCGGCGGCGCGCGGCGGAGCTGCGGCGCAGTCTGGAGGCGGACGGCACCGGCGACCCGCTGCGCGTGATGGACTGGGTGACGCTGTTCGCGCTGGCGGTCAACGAGGAGAACGCGGCCGGCGGCCGGGTGGTCACCGCGCCGACGAACGGCGCGGCCGGCATCATCCCGGCGGTGCTGCACTACTACACGCGGTTCGTGCCGGGGGCGTCGGACGAGGGCGTCGTCCGGTTCCTGCTGGCGGCGGGCGCGATCGGCGTGCTGTTCAAGGAGAACGCCTCGATCTCCGGGGCGGAGGTGGGCTGCCAGGGCGAGGTCGGCTCGGCCTGCTCGATGGCCGCCGCCGGGCTGGCCGAGGCGCTGGGCGGCACCCCCGCGCAGGTGGAGAACGCGGCGGAGATCGGCATGGAGCACAACCTCGGCCTGACCTGCGACCCCGTCGGCGGCCTCGTGCAGATCCCCTGCATCGAGCGGAACGCCGTGGCCAGCATCAAGGCGATCACCGCCGCCCGGCTCGCGCTGCGCGGCGACGGGGTGCACGCCGTCTCGTTGGACAAGGTGATCAAGACGATGCGCGAGACGGGCGCCGACATGAAGGTCAAGTACAAGGAGACGGCGCGGGGCGGTCTGGCCGTCAACGTGATCGAGTGCTGAGTCCGGCGGATCCGGGCGGACCCGGCTGTTAACCTGTTGCGCGTCCAGCGAGGAGGCGACGGTGACGTCTGGCGTCGGGGCGTTGTGGTCGCACCGCAACTCGCTGCGCATCCTCGTCAGGCGCGACCTCGCGGTGAAGTACCAGCAGTCGCTGCTCGGGTACCTCTGGTCGCTGATCGAGCCGCTCGGCATGGGCGCGATCTACTTCTTCGTCTTCGGGGTGCTCTACTCCGGTGACACCAGCCGCCACCTCGGGCAGGCCGCCGGGTCGTACCCGCTGTACCTGATCACCGGCATCTTCGCCTGGATGTGGACCAGCTCCGCGCTGAGCGAGGCGACGAACGCGCTCACCGGGCAGGCCCGGCTGATCACCACGATGAACGTCCCGCGCCAGGTCTTCCCGATCGGCCGGATCGCCGGCCGGTTCGCCGAGTACGCCGCCGGCCTGCCGATCCTGGCCGCCATCGCCGCGGTGTACGCCGCGCAGGGGAGGATCCACCCCGGCTGGTCGCTACTGGCCCTGCCGCTCGCCGTCGCCGTGCAGGGGATGCTGCTGGTCGGGCTCGCACTGCTGCTGTCGGCGGCGAACGTGCTGATGCGCGACATCGAGCGGTTCATGCGGCTGGTGATCCGCCTGCTCTTCTACGCCACCCCGATCATCTACCCGCTCAGCCTCGTGCGGGAGTCCGCGGCGCCGGGCTGGGTGAAGGTCGCGTACGAGCTGAACCCGCTGGTCGGCGTCTTCCAGCTGCACCACGCGATCTGGTACCCGGACCAGTTCCCGGGCGTCCGGCTGCTGGCCACCACGATCGCCGTGAGCCTGCTGGTGCTGGTCGCCGGCTGGTGGGCGTTCCGCCGGCTCGAACCAGCCGTGCTGAAGGAACTGTGATGGCGGAGCCGATCATCGAGGCGGAGGGCCTCGGCATCCGGTTCGTCCGCAACCGCCGCCGGCAGTTGCGGCTGCGGGAGTTCTTCATCCACCGCGGCGGCCGGTCCGCCTCGTCCGGCCAGTTCTGGCCGCTGCGGGACGTCTCGTTCCGGGTCGCGGCCGGCGAGACCGTCGGCGTGGTCGGCCGCAACGGCACCGGCAAGAGCACCCTGCTGCGGCTGATCGCCGGGGTGCTCATCGCCGACGAGGGGCGGATCCAGGTCCGGGGCCGGGTGGCCCCGCTGCTGGAGCTGTCCGCCGGCTTCTCCAACGACCTGACCGGCCGGGAGAACCTGTACCTCGTCGGCGGGCTGCACGGGCTGTCGTCGGGCTACCTGCGGCGGCACTTCGACGAGATCGTGTCCTTCGCCGGCGAGCAGGTGGAGCGGGCCATCGACACGCCCGTGCGGCACTACTCGTCGGGCATGAAGGTCCGGCTGGGCTTCGCCATAATCTCCCACCTGCCGCACCCGATCCTGCTCATGGACGAGGTGACCGCGGTCGGGGACGCGGAGTTCCGGCGGAAGTGCTATGCGACGATCGACCGATTGCTCGGGGAGGGGCGCACACTGGTGCTGGTGTCACACAACGAAAAGGATCTGACCCGGTTCTGCCGTCGGGGGCTGTACCTCGACGCCGGGCGGCTGACCGTCGACGGGACGATCGCCGAGGCGCTGGACGCGTACCACACCGCGGTCCCGCGGTGACGCTCGCGATCGTGCTCGCCGCCGGTGCCCCGGCCGCGGGCCTGCCAACAGGTGACGGGCGCACACTCGCGGACCGGCTGGCCGACCAGTGGCGCCGGGCCGGGGCGACCCAGGTGCGGCAGGCCGCCGACCTGACGGAGTTGGCGGACCTCGTCGACGTCGCCGCCGGGCCGGTCATCGTCACGGGGGCGGACCTGGTGGCGCACACCGCCGTACTGCGGCACCTGGCCACCAGTCCGGTCGGGCCGACGGTGGCGCTGGTGCTGACCGACCCGCCGGCCCCCGGGCACGCCGCCGTGCGCGAGGAGCGCGGCCAGGTGGTCGACGCCGGGCCGGCCGGGCGGCTCGACGGGGCGACCGGGGTGTTCGGGGGGGCGCTGCGGGTGGGCGTGGACGACCTGCCGGCGCTCGCCGCCGCCGCCCGGGCCGCGGCCGTCGCCGCCGACGCCGGCCCGTCGGCCGGGCCCGTCGTGGACCGGCTGTTCACCGGCCTCGCCGCGCTCGGCACCCTGACCTTCGCCCACCGGGTACGCCTGCTCGTCGCCCACCGGGTCGCCGACCCGGCCGGGCTGGCCGCCGCCGAGGCGGCGCTGCGCGGGGTGGACGAGGACCGGGCCGAGCTGAAGCTGTCGGTGAAGGAGAAGGACGACTTCTTCACGACCTTCTTCGTCAGCACCTGGTCCCCGTACGTGACGAAGGCCGCGGCCCGGATGGGGCTCGGCCCGACGGCGGTCACCATGATCTCGGTGGCCTTCGCGGTGGCCGCCGCGGCCCTGTTCGCCGTCGGCGGCGGGCGGCCCGCGCTGGTCGCCGGCGCGGTCCTGCTCTACCTCGGTTTCGTGCTGGACTGCGTGGACGGCCAGTTGGCCCGCTACACGCGGAACTTCAGCGCCTGGGGCGGCTGGCTGGACACCATGGCCGACCGGGCCAAGGAGTACGTGGCCTACGCGGGCCTCGGCTACGGGGCCACCCACGCCGGGTTCCGGTACGGCTGGGCGCTGGCGATCGCCGCGATGACGTTGCAGACCGTCCGGCACATGACCGACACCTGGTACGGGGTGCTGCACGACGAGGCGGCGCGCCGCCCGAAGACGGTCGGCGCCGGGGGCGGCGGGATCGGCGACAGGCTGAACGCCGCGTCGACCCGGGTGCAGGCGGACACCGGATCGCTGTCGTACTGGCTGAAGCGGACGGTGGTGTTCCCGATCGGGGAGCGCTGGGCGCTGATCGCGCTGACCGTGGCACTGTTCGGCCCGCGGGTCAGCCTGATCGCGGTGCTGGTCTGGGGGACGCTCGCGTTCGCGTACACCGGGGCGCTGCGTACCCTGCGGGCTCGCTGGATGTGGGTGCCGGTGCTGGACACGGTGGACGCCACCCTGCACCGCGACGACGGCCCGCTGGCCGCGCGGCTGCCGGCGCTGCGCCCGATGGGCCCGCTGACCCTGGCGGTCGTCGGCGCCCTGGGCCCGGCGGTGCTGCTGGTCGCGGCCCTGCTGCGGGCGGGCGGCGACGGCGACCCAGCCGGACTGCGCTGGTGGCTGCCGGTGGCCCTGCTGGTGCTGCTGGTCGCCGGCCTCGGGGCCGGGGCGGCGCACAACGGGCCGCTGGACTGGCTGGTGCCGGCCGCGCTGCGGGCCGGGGAGTACCTGTTCGCGATCGCCGTCGGCGTGGTCGGCGGCGTCCCGGCCTGGCTGGTCTTCGGGTACGTCCTGGTGCTCACCCTGCACCACTACGACCTGACGGCGCGGCTGGAGAAGCGTCAGGCGGCCCCGCCGCTGCACGGCGCGACGCTCGGCTGGGACGGGCGTTCCGTGGTGCTGGGCGTGGCGGCGATCGCCGGTTTCGCGGGGATCGTCATGGCTACACTCGGTGCGTACCTGCTCGTGCTCTTTGTCGGGAGTGTGGTCCTGGCCTGGGTCGTCCTGCCCGCCCGCACCCGGCGGGCCGCGGGCGCCCCGGCGGTCGGAGGTGTCCGCTCCCCGGGCTGACGGAGGGGCCGGTCGATGCCGCTGATCAGCTTCGTCGTACCGGCCTTCCGGGTGCAGGCGTACCTGCGCGAGTGCCTCGACTCGATCCTCGGCCAGCCGTTCGACGACGTCGAGGTGATCGGCGTCGACGACCACTCGCCGGACGGCAGCGGCGACATCCTGGCCGGGTACGCGGACCGCGACCACCGGGTCCGCGCCGTCCGGCTGCCGCGCAACGTCGGCCTGGGTCCGGCCCGCAACGCCGGGCTGGACCTGGCCGCCGGCGAGTACGTCTGGTTCGTCGACGGCGACGACTGGCTGGCCCCGGACTGCCTGCCCGAGGTGGCCGCCCGGCTCCGGGCCACCCGCCCCGACGTGCTGCTCGTCGACCACGTCCGGGTGCACTGGGACAACCGGGTCGTGGGCAGCGCGCTGGCCGAGGTGTTCCCGGACCCGCCGGGGCCGGTCACGTTCCGGCTGCGTGAGCGGCCGGAGGCGATGCGGCTGCTGCACACGGCCTGGAACCGGCTGGTCCGCCGGCGGTTCCTGGTGGACCTGGGCCTGCGCTTCCCGCCCGGCTGGTACGAGGACGTTCCGTTCAGCTACCCCGTGCTGATGGCCGCCGAGCGGATCGGGGTGCTGGACCGGGTCTGCCTGAACTACCGGCAGCGCCGGGCGGGGGCGATCACCCGGACCCGCGGGGACCGGCACTTCGAGGTGTTCGCCCAGTGGCACCGGGTGTTCCGGCTGATGGACGAGTGGGGCGTGGACGACCTGCGCCCGGCGGTCTTCGAGCGGATGATCTGGCACTACCTCACGGTGCTCGGCAACGGCGACCGGATCGCCCCCGAGCTGCGGCCCGCGTTCTTCGCCCGGATCACCGCCGACCACGCCCGGTGGCGGCCGCCCGCCGGCGCTTCCGTCCCACCCGGGGTCGACGGGCTCAGGCATCGGCTGGTCGCCGCCGGCCGGTGGCGCACGTTCAGCGTGCTGCGGGCGGCCCACCAGGCCGGGGAGGCGGCCCGGCGGCAGGTTCGGCGGCTGGCGCCGGTGGCCCGCCGAACCGCCCGGCTGGGCCGGGACGCGGCGCTGCGTGAGTACTACCGGGCCGAACTGACCCGGCCGATCGACCCGACGCTGGCCGTGTACGCCGCCTACTGGTACCGCGGCTACGCCTGCAACCCCGCCGCGATCTACGAGGCGGCCCGCCGGCTGGCCCCGCACGTGCGCGGGGTGTGGGTCGTCCGGCGGGACCGGGTGGACTCGCTGCCGTCGGGCGTGGAGTACGTGGTGGCCGGCAGCCGGGCGTACCACCGGGCGCTGGCCCGGGCGAGGTGGCTGGTCAACAACGTCAACTTCCCGGACTTCGTACGCAAGCGGCCGGGCTCGGTGCACGTGCAGACCCACCACGGCACCCCGGTCAAGGTGATGGGGCTGGACCAGCAGCGGTACCCGCTCGGCGCGGTCGGCATGGACTTCGGCGACCTGCTGCGGCGGGTGGACCGCTGGGACTACAGCGTCTCGGCGAACGCCTTCTCCACCCAGATGTGGGAGCGGGCGTACCCGGCCGCGTACACCACCCTGGAGGTCGGGTACCCGCGCAACGACCGACTGGTCACCGCCGGCCCCGACGAGGTGCGCGAGGCGCGGTCCCGGCTCGGCCTCGCCGCCGGCGACCGGGTGGCGCTGTACGCCCCGACGCACCGCGAGCACCTGCCCGGCTACCGGCCGCCGTTCGACCCCGGGCTGCTGCTGGACTCGCTCGGCCCGGCCGGGCGGCTGCTGCTGCGCAGCCACTACTTCCACGACCGGGACCGGCGCCCCCGCGGCACCGGGCCGGTGCTGAGCGCCGGCGGCGTCAGGGTGCTGGACGTCAGCGACCACGACCGGGTCGAGGACCTCTACCTCGCCGCCGACGTGCTGGTCACCGACTACTCGTCCGCGATGTTCGACTACGCCGTGCTGGACCGGCCGATCGTCGTGTACGCGCCGGACTGGGAGGCGTACCGGCTGGCCAGGGGCGTCTACTTCGACCTGCTCACCGAGCCTCCGGGGGCGGTGGCGACCAGCTTCCCCGCCCTGCTCGACCTGTTCCGAACGGGTGCGGTCGACGCCGCCGCCGCGACGGCCGCCCGGCGGCGGTTCCGGGCCAGGTTCTGCGCCCTGGACGACGGGCATGCCGCCGAGCGGGTGGTCCGCCGGGTCTTCCTCGGCGAGCCGGCGTGACCCGGTCCTCGTCGGGCCCTCCGGATCGGGGCCGTAATAGGTCTGTTATTGGCCGAACATGGCACGTTTACCCGATGCGCGAAAACGCATGATTCTGGTCACATTCTTTTTCGGGGTTCTGGCCGACGAGCTGTGGGAGGTGACGGTGACCACCGTCGCGCTCAAGGATGTGACCAAGGTGTTTCCGGACGGCACTGTCGCCGTGGACGCCATCAACCTGGACGTCAACGACGGTGAGTTCATGGTCCTGCTCGGCCCCTCCGGGTGCGGGAAGTCCACCGTGCTGCGCATGGTGGCGGGCCTGGAGTCCCCCAGCTCCGGGGCGGTGCTGCTCGGTGGCGAGCTGGCGAACGACCTGCCGCCCCGGGACCGGAAGATCGCCATGGTCTTCCAGGACTTCGCGCTCTACCCGCACATGTCGGTGGGAGACAACATCGCCTTCCCGCTGCGGCTGGCCGGGGTCGATCCGGCGCCGCGCGACGAGCAGGTCGCCGGCGTGGCCAGCGCGCTGGGCATCGGCGACGTGCTGGCCCGCAAGCCCAGCCAGCTCTCCGGCGGACAGCGGCAGCGGGTCGCCATGGGCCGGGCCATCATCCGACGGCCGGGTCTGTTCCTGATGGACGAGCCGCTGTCCAACCTGGACAGCGGCCTGCGCGCGGAGCTGCGGGCGGAGATCTCCGGCCTGACCCGCGAGCTGGGCGTCACCACCATCTACGTCACGCACGACCAGGCCGAGGCGCTGACGATGGCCGACCGGGTGGCCATCATGCGCCGGGGCGTGCTCCAGGATGTCGGCACCCCCACCCAGGTGTACGGGCGCCCGGCCACCCTCTACGTCGCCGCGTTCCTCGGGAGCCCCCGGATGAACCTGCTGGAGGCGTCGGTCTACGTGCACCTCGACCGGTACGTCGCGCTCCATCTCGGCGACCAGGCCATCTACCTGCCGTGGAACGACATCCGCAGCCGCGCGGTCGCGCACTACCACGGCGAGCGGATCGTGGTCGGCATGCGGGCCGAGGCGCTCACCCCGGTCTCCCCGGACGCGCCGGGCGACGTGCTCCGGGGCCGCATCCGCTACCTGGAGCACCACGGGCACGAGTCGTTGGCCTTCCTCGACATCGGGGCCACCGCCGTCGTGGTGGACGAGATGGGCGGCCCCGCCGACTCCGGCTCCGCGGAGCAGCGCGGCCGGCGCCGGCTCGGCCAGGTCGTGCAGCGGCTCACCGGCCGGGTCGGCGAGCCGCCCGCCGAGCCCGCCCCGCACGACCGGCGGACCAGCGTGCTCAGCGACCCGGGCCGGCACCACCGCCGCGCGGCGGAGCTGACCGTGCGGCTCGCGCCGTACCCGGCCGTCGCCGCGGGCCACCCGCTGGCCGTCTCCGTACGCATGGACGCCCTGCACTTCTTCGACGAGCGCGGGGACCGGATCGACGTGGGCTGGCGCTGAGCCGCGCGGATGGCGGGGCGGCGGCCCGGTCCCGGGGCCTTGCCCGCGAAGTTACCGGGGAGTAGCGTGCGGGCATGACGATCGACTCCCGCCAGGTCGCGGCCGGCATGCTGGAGGCCGTGCCCTTCGCCCGTACGCTCGGCTTCGAGTTCGTCGAGGTGGCCCCGGAGGCCGAGGGCGGGGTGCGGGCCGTGGTCCGGCTGCCCGACTCGCCGGCCGTGCACAACCACGTCGGCGGCCCGCACGCCGGGGCGATGTTCACCCTCGGCGAAACGGCCTCCGGGACGGTGGTGATGGCCGCGTTCGGGCAGGTGCTCGACCGGGCCGTGCCGCTGGCGGTACGGGCGGACATCGCGTACCGGAAGCTGGCGATGGGGCCGGTGCGGGCCACCGCGCGCCTCGGCCGGCCGGCGCCCGAGGTGATCGCCGAGCTGGAGGCCGGCCAGCGGCCCGAGTTCCCGGTCGAGGTCGAGATCGCCACCGAGGATGGCACGCCGACGGGGGCGATGACCGTGGTCTGGACGCTGCGCCCCAATCGCTGAGCCCGTTGCCTCCAGGCGAGCCGAAACGGGTTTGCCGGGTCCGGCCGGTGGATAGATTCGTACCGTGCTGGGCCTGCCTGCTCACGTGACCGCCTGTCTCTTCGACCTGGACGGTGTGCTGACGCAGACCGCCCGGGTGCACAACGCCGCGTGGGCCGAGACGTTCGACGCGTTCCTCCGGCGGCGCGCGGCCGAGACGGGGGAGCCGTTCCGGCCGTACGACCCGGGGGCCGACTACAACCGGTACGTCGACGGCAGGCCCCGGGCCGACGGGGTGCGCTCCTTCCTCGCCTCCCGGGGGATCACCCTCCCGGAGGGCTCGCCGAACGACCCGGCGGACGCGGATACCGTGCACGGGGTGGGCAACCGGAAGAACGCCGTCCTGCTGCGGCGCATCCGCTCCGACGGGGTCGAGGTCTATCCCGGCTCGGTGGCGTACCTGCGGGCGGCGGCCGAGGCGGGGCTGCGCCGCGCCGTGGTGTCGGCGAGCGCCAACTGCCGGGAGGTGGTCGCGGCGGCGGGACTCGAACCGCTGCTGGAGGCCCGGGTGGACGGGCTGGTGGCCCGGGCCGAGGGGCTGCGCGGCAAGCCGTACCCGGACACCTTCCTGGCCGGGGCGAGGCTGCTGGGCGTCGAGCCCGCGCAGGCCGCCGTCTTCGAGGACGCGCAGGCCGGGGTGGCCGCCGGCCGGGCGGGCGGGTTCGGCCACGTGATCGGCGTCGACCGGGTGGGCCAGGCCGACGAGCTGCGGGCGCACGGCGCGCACGTCGTGGTGACCGACCTCGCCGAGCTGATGGACCGGGAGGCGGCGGCATGATCCGGGAGCGGGCCTATCCGGTGGAGCCCTGGCACGTCCGGGAGACCCGCCTCGACCTGGACGTGCTGGCCCAGTCGGAGTCGGTGTTCGCGCTCTCCAACGGCCATATCGGCCTGCGCGGCAACCTGGACGAGGGCGAGCCGCACGGCTTGCCCGGCACCTATCTGAACTCCTTCTACGAGCTGCGGCCGCTGCCGTACGCGGAGGCGGGCTTCGGCTTCCCCGAGTCGGGCCAGACCATCGTCAACGTCACCAACGGCAAGCTGATCCGGCTGCTGGTCGACGACGAGCCGCTCGACGTCCGGTACGGCGAACTGCTCTCCCACGAGCGGATCCTCGACCTGCGGGCCGGCACCCTGCACCGGGAGGCGCACTGGCGCTCGCCGGCCGGCCGGGAGGTGAAGGTCCGCAGCACCCGGCTGGTGTCGTTCACGCAGCGGGCGCTGGCCGCGATCAACTACGAGGTCGAGGCTGTCGACGGGCCGCTGCGGCTGATCCTGCAGTCGGAGCTGGTGGCGAACGAGTCGCTGCCGGCGCAGAGCCGGGACCCCCGGGTGGCGGCCGTCCTGGAGTCCCCGTTGCAGTCCGAGGAGCAGCTGACCACCGACGACGGCGGGCTGCTCATCCACCGGACCAAGGTCAGCGGGCTGCGGGTCGCCGCCGCGATGGACCACGACGTGTACGGCCCGGAGCACACCACGCTCGAGACGGAGGGGCACGCGGACTGGGTGCGTACCACCGTCGGGTGCGTGCTAAGGCCGGGCCAGGCGCTGCGGGTGGTCAAGTACCTGACGTACGGCTGGTCGAGCAGGCGGTCCCTGCCGGCGCTGCGCGACCAGGTCGGCGCGGCCGTCGCCGCGGCGCGGCTGGACGGCTGGGACGGGCTGCGTCGGGAGCAGCGGGAGTACCTCGACGAGTTCTGGGACGCCGCCGACGTGCGGGTCGAGGGCGACCCGGAGGTGCAGCAGGCGGTCCGGTTCGGGCTGTTCCACGTGCTCCAGGCCGGCGCCCGCGCCGAGCGCCGGCCGATCGCCGCCAAGGGCCTGACCGGCCCGGGGTACGACGGGCACGCGTTCTGGGACACCGAGATGTTCGTGCTACCGCTGCTCACCTACACCCAGCCCTCGGCGGCGCGCGACGCCCTGCACTGGCGGCACTCGACGCTCGAACAGGCACACGAGCGGGCCCGCACGCTGAACCTGCGGGGGGCGGCGTTCCCGTGGCGCACCATCGAGGGGCCGGAGTCGTCGGCGTACTGGCCGGCGGGGACCGCCGCGTTCCACATCGCCGCTGGCGTGGCCGACGCCGTGCGCCGGTACGTGCAGGTCACCGGGGACGTCCAGATGGAGCGGGACATCGGCCTGGAGCTGTTCGTCGAGACGGCCCGGCTGTGGCGCTCGCTGGGGCACCACGACCGCAACGGCCGGTTCCACGTCGACGGGGTGACCGGGCCGGACGAGTACACGGCGGTGAAGAACGACAACATCTACACCAACCTGATGGCGCAGCGGAACCTGTTGACCGCGGCGGAGTGCACGATGCGCCACCGGGACCAGGCGTTCGACCTCGGGGTGACCGAGGAGGAGGCGGCCGCCTGGCGGGACGCGGCGAACGCCATGACCGTGCCGTACGACGACGAGATCGGCGTGCACGAGCAGGTGGAGGGCTTCACCCGGCAGCAGGAGTGGGAATTCCCGCATACCCCGCCCGAGAAGTACCCGCTGCTGCTGCACTACCCGTACTTCGACCTGTACCGCAAGCAGGTGGTCAAGCAGGCCGACCTGGTGCTGGCCATGCACTGGCGGGGGGACGCGTTCACGACGGAGGAGAAGCGGCGCAACTTCCTCTACTACGAGCGGCGTACCGTGCGCGACTCGTCGCTGTCGGCGTGCACCCAGGCGGTGATCGCCGCCGAGGTCGGGTACCTGGAGCTGGCGCACCGGTACCTGCGCGAGGCGGCGCTGATGGACCTGCACGACCTCAACGAGAACACCCGCGACGGCGTGCACATGGCCTCGCTGGCCGGGGCGTGGATCGCCCTGGTCGCCGGCTTCGGCGGGCTGCGCGACCACGAGGGGCTGCTGACGTTCGCGCCCCGGCTGCCGAGCCGGCTCAGCCGGCTGGAGTTCTCGTTGCAGTGGCGGGGGATGCGGTTGCGCGTCGACGTCCGGCAGCACCAGACGACGTACGCGCTGCGGCACGGCCACGAGGGCGACAT
This sequence comes from Micromonospora sp. B11E3, assembly GCF_039871625.1. Lineage (NCBI taxonomy): Bacteria > Bacillati > Actinomycetota > Actinomycetes > Micromonosporales > Micromonosporaceae > Micromonospora > Micromonospora sp. B11E3. The sequence goes on from NZ_JBDPMC010000009.1 coordinate 52,877, forward strand.
GGTGGAACTGCGGCACCACGGCGAGAAGGTGCGGGTGACCTTCGCCGAGCCGGTCACCGTGCCGGTGCCGCCGGCCGGGCCGCCGGGCCCGGAGCCGGAGCAGCCGCCCGGCCGCGCCCCGCTGCTGCATCTGCCCGAGGAGGGCAGCTGAGCCCCGTCTCGGATGCCGTGGCGCTGCCGTTCCGCCGTCGCCTCTGGGTGCTGCGACGCCGCCCGTCGCCTCGGGTGCGTGGCGCTGCCGCCTCGGGTGGCTTGGGCACCGCCGCCTCGGGCGGGCGTCGGGCGCCCACCCGAGGCGGAGCGGTCAGAACTGCGGGCCGTTGGAGGGGCGCCCGGCCGCGTCGCGCGGCGCCATCGCGCGCGGATCGTCGCCGGTGCGGGCCTGCGCCGCCTCGTCCGCCCAGTCCCGGCCGCGCTCGTCCTCCTGTGCCCGCCGCTCCCGCTCGGCGGTCTGCTGCCTGGACCTGTCGTCCTGCTGTCGACCCATGACGATCCTCGCGATCCGTCGGGGCGCGCCTGCGCCGGTACTGCGGTCACCCCGGGCCTTCCCGATCGACCCGCCCGCAAACGGGCGGCGCGCCCGCCGCCCGCCGTCCGCCGTCCGCCGCGCTCAGGGTTCGTGACCCCGCCGCCCGACGCGAAGACCAACTCGCCGCGATCCGCGAGGAGCTGACGCGTGTCAAGGCCCGCCCGGGAAGTCGACGCGACCAAGGCGAAGGCCAAGGCGGCCAAGACCGGCAAGCGCCCCGTAGTCCCTTCGGACGCCCCGCACCGCAAGGCCGAGTGCGCGCTTCGCTGACCTCGAACGTAGCGCGTCAAACGTGCCGCTGTGGGGCGGTCGGTGTGCGACCATTAATCACCAATAGATCATTAAAACGAATCGTGCAGCTAATAGATTGTGATCGGTGTTTCGCGCCCGGGCGGGTGGATCCGCGCTGGCGATCCGAAAGGGGTCGATCGGTGGCTGAGCAAGGGCAGGGGGACTCCCATCTGGCGCATGTCGCCCTGACCAGCTTCATCGGTACCACGATCGAGTGGTACGACTTCATCCTCTTCGGGGTCGCCGCCGCCACGGTATTCGATAAGTTGTTCTTTCCTGCCCTCAGCCCGACCGCCGGTGCGTTGGCCTCCTTCGCGACCTTCGGGGTCGCGTTCGTCGCCAGGCCGTTCGGCGCAGCGCTGTTCGGGCATTTCGGAGACCGGATCGGGCGAAAACCGATTTTCATTCTGGCGCTGCTGATCATGTGTGTCGGCACGTTGGGTATCGGGCTGCTCCCCACGTACGCGGCCATCGGCCTCTGGGCGCCGGCGCTACTGCTCGCGACCCGGTTGATGCAGGGTGTGGCGGTGGGTGGGGAATGGGGCGGCGCGGTGTTGATGGTGGTCGAACACGCGCCGCCGTCGAAGCGGGGCTTCTACGGCGCCTGGCCGCAGGCTGGTGCTTCCCTGGCCCTGGCCCTGGCCAACGGGGCATTCTATCTTGTCGGTCTGCTTCCGGAGGAGCAATTCCTGAGCTGGGGATGGCGGATCCCGTTTCTCGCCAGCATCGTGTTGTTCTTCGTCGGGCTCTACGCCAGGCGGCACGTGCTGGAGTCTCCGGCCTTTCGGGACGTCAGGGAGTCGGGACGGCGCTCCGCCGTACCGCTTGTCCAGCTTCTCCGTACGCAGAAAAAGGGTCTGATCATCGGGAGCGCGAGCCTGGGCGCGGCGAACATAACGTTCTACGTCGCGACGGTGTTCATCTTGTCGTACGGCCCCAAGACGGTGGGCATCTCCCAGAACGCGGTGCTGGCCGCAATCGTCGTCGCCGCGCTCGTGGCCGTGCCACTGAACCTGCTCGGGGCGGCGATCTCGGATCGGCTGGGCCGAAGGCGCCTCATCATCGGCGGCGCGATCTTCACGGCCGTCATCGCCTTTCCGTTCTTCTGGCTCTTCGACACCGGGAATCCGTTCCTGGTCGGCGTGGCGCTCGTGCTGATGGTGGCGGTCAGCAGCGCGGTCACCTACGCCCCGTTGTCGAGTTTCATCGCCGAACTGTTCGACCCCCGCGTGCGGTACACCGGCGCCGCGCTCTCGTACCACCTGGCCGGGACGGTGCTGGCGGGACCGGCACCGTTCATCGCGGCGGCTTTGTACTCGAAGGCGGGTAGTCCCTGGGCGATCGCGGTGTACATCATGGCCGGATGCGTGATCACGGTCGTCGCCCTACTGCCTGTCTGGCAGAAGTCGGAGCGCCTTGCCGATGTGGATCAATCAGCGCGGCGGTAGCCGACGCTAGCCCGATGCCGCGCTCGCGTGGCCCCACCGTCCGGGAATGCTATGCAGCTCGATCCGGCCGATGCTGGTGGGCACTGCCGGTTCGACCAGCAGCCGGTCCCCGTCCGGCTCCAGGCCGAGGATGACGCGCAGTAGCAGCAGCGGAGTACCGGTCGACCAGGCCTGTGGGCTGCAGGCGGTCGGGTACTCGACGGGATACCGGGTCAGTTCCCGGTCGTAGCCGGCGAATGCCTCAGGCAGCCGGCCGTGGAAGAACTTCGCAGCGTCGATCATGCCCGCGGCGATGCGTCCCGCCTCGGCCCGGAAGCCGTAGCGCCACAGCCCCCAGGCGATGAACGAGTTGTCGAACGGCCAGACGGTGCCCACGTGGTAGCCGATGGGGTTGTAGCGCCCCTCATCCACGGCCAGCGTCCGCACCCCCCAGCCGGAGAACAGCCGGGGCCCGAGCAAATGCCGCGCGACTGCCTCCGCCCTGGACGGATCGACGATTCCGCTCCAGAGGAGGTGCCCCATGTTCGACGACAGCGAGTCGACCGGCCTGCCGTTGGGATCCAGGGCCAGGGCGTAAAATTCCCCGTCCTCGACCCAGAAGTCGCGGTTGAACCGCGCCCGAAGATCGGCGGCCTCCCGCTCCAGCCGGTCCGCGTATTCCGGGTCGCCCCAGAAGTCACGGGCCAACCGGGCGCCCCGCACCTTCGCGTCGTACGCGTACCCCTGGAGTTCGCAGGTCGCGCGGGGAAAGTCCGGCAGGCGCCCGTCGTGGTAGGAGATCGAGTCCCAGGAGTCCTTCCAGCACTGGTTCACGAGGCCGGTCCGCTCGTTTCGGGTCTGGTACCGGATGTAGCCGTCGCCGAGCAGGTCGCCGTACTCGTCGATCCAGTCGAGTGCGGCACGGGCCTCCGGCTCCAACAGACCGACCAGCTGGCTGTCGCCGCTCCAGCGCTCGTACTCGTCCAGCAGGATCACGAACAGCGGCGTGGCGTCGGCGGTGCCGAAGTACGAGGTGTGCGGCTGCTCCTCGAACGCCGCCGACTCCCCGTACCGCCACTCGTGCATGATCTTGCCTGGTTCCTCGTCCCGGAAATCATCCAGCTTGTTGCCCTGCATGCTCGCCATCAGCGTCAGCGTGTTGGCGGCGAGTTCCGGCGTGAACGGCAGCGTCTGCAGGCTGGTGAGGATGCTGTCGCGGCCGAAGATGGTCATGAACCACGGCAGGCCGGCCGCGGGTATGTTGCTCGCACCGAGGATGAGCGGCGAGAGCTGAAGCGCGGCGAGGTCGACCAGGCTGCGCCGGTACGACTGTTGCAGCGACTCGTGCTGGCAGGTGAGGTGGGGCGCCCGCGCCAGCCAACTCTCCAACTCCCGGCGCAGCTGCCGGTTGGTGGTACCGGGCTGGCCGTGCATGCTACGGCGGATCTCGGTTCCGCGCGTTCCCAGCGTCGTCACGTGCAGCCAGGTCACCCACTTGCCGTGCGGCTGGATGCGGACATCGAAGGTCACCCCGCGTTCGTCGAACGTGGCGGGCGCGGTCGACGAGACCAGCGTCTCCCGACGGAAGGCCTCCCGTTCGTAGCCCAGCCGCAGGCGCCCGTGCTCGGGCCGGACGTACACGTTGCCCTTCTTGTTCCTCACATCCTTGATCTCGAACAGGTCGGCGAAGTCGCTCTCGATCTCTAGCCGGATGACGAGGTCCACCGCCTCACGGCTGTGGTTGAGTACCGTCAGTTGCTCGTCGAAGCTACCGCCGACCGAGCGCTGGCGGATGACCGACACCTTGGCGTCGACGTAGTGGGTCGGTTTGCCCGGGACCAGGAAGAAACGTGTCTCGAAATACTGCAGATCGTCGACTGACAGCGCCTGGAGGCGCTCGCCGTTGACGCTCAACTCCCACTTCGACAGGAATCGGGTGTCGAACGAGAACAGACCGGTCGGAAACTCCGGAGACGGGGTGATGTCGCCGCGCCTGTCGCTGACCACGAAGGTGTTGCCGTTCAGGATCCTGACCGTGTCCTCGCTCATCGCCGCAGCTCTCCGCGCCGCGCGACCGGCCGGGGATCCCGGGCTTGAGGTGGCCCGGGAAGGACCCGCTGGAAGAGGTCGAGCATGTACAGCCGGCCCACGAGCTTTATCTCGCTACGCAGCCAGGCCGCGTAGACGTTCGCCTCGCCGCGCACGATGCGCGCGAACAACGCCTCGTCGAGCCGGACGGTGCAGTCAGCGCGGCGGTTTTCCCGGGACACCCTGACGTCCCCCTTCTCGATCGTCATGAGCCAGTGGGTGGTGCGATGATCTCGTACGAGGTCGAAGCGGATCGTGCCCGTGACCTGATTGAGCCGGTCGTACCTGCGGCGTACGACCCCGGCGAAAAACTCCGCGATGGGATCCGCCATCAGCTCCTCCCCTCTCGACCCACCCCGACCAGGGTCGTTTGGCGCCAGCGGCTGGCCGGCATCCGAGATGTCGAAGCCAGGACTGTGGCAGCATCGCCCCGACCAGGGTGGGCGCGCATCACCCGGGTTGGGTGATATCGGCCGGGGCAGGGCCGACGGCATTCCTTCGCCTCGGCCGGGCTGACACAGAGCGGGGAGCCCACCCGGACTGCGGCGCGACGCCCCGTACTCCTTGATCGCGCTGCTCAGCGACGGGCGAATCCCCGCCGCCGGGGCGGGTATGCGGGCAGGGACCGGCGGAGAGGGGGCGGAATGGCGACGCGCGGACGGGCGGGTACGACGACCCGCGGCGGCGAGATGACCATACCGGCGGGGGGCGCGCGGCTGCCGGCCGACGTGCACGTCCCGGACGAGGCGACGGGCGTGGTGCTCTTCGCGCACGGCAGCGGCAGTTCGCGGCACAGCCCGCGCAACGTCGCCGTCGCCCGCGTGCTGCACCGGCGGGCGCTGGCCACCGTGCTGGTGGACCTGCTCACCCCCGAGGAGGAGCGGGTCGACGTCCGGACCGCCGAGCTGCGGTTCGACATCGGGATGCTCGCGGGCCGGCTGGCCGCGATGGTGGACTGGATGGCCGACGAGCCGACCCTGGGCCGGCTGCCGGCGGGCCTGTTCGGGGCCAGCACGGGGGCGGCGGCAGCCCTGGTCGCGGCGGCTGCCCGCCCCGAGCGGGTGGGCGCGGTGGTGTCCCGCGGCGGACGCCCGGACCTGGCCGGCGAGGCCCTGTCCCGGGTGCACGCCCCGACGCTGCTGCTGGTCGGCGGCCTGGACGAGCAGGTGATCACCCTCAACGAGCAGGCCATGGTCGAGCTGGGCTCGGTGGGCGAGCTGCGGATCGTGCCCGGCGCGACCCACCTGTTCGAGGAGCCGGGCACCCTGGAGCAGGTCGCCGACGCCGCGGCCGACTGGTTCGCGACCCACCTGCGCCCGCCGGGCTGACCCGCCGTCCCGGGCCCGCCGCGCCGCTCACCCGGGCGGCTCCTCGACGGCGGCCCGCCGGTGCCGCTGCACGGTGTCGACCACCCGGTACGCCACCGCGGTGATCGGCACCGCGACGAACGCCCCGGCGATGCCGGCGATCAGCGTGCCGGCGGTCACCGCGATCAGGATCACCGCGGGGTGCAGCCGCACCTGGCGCTTCATCACCAGCGGCTCCAGCAGGTTCCCCTCGATCTGCTGCACCGCGATCACGGCGGCCAGGGTGAGCAGTGCCACCCCCGGCCCCTTGGCGGCCAGCGCCACCAGGACGGCCACCGCCCCGGCCAGGGTGGCGCCGATGATCGGCACGAACCCGCCGAGGAACGTGATCAGGGCCAGCGGCAGCGCGAGCGGCACCCGGAGCAGCGCCAGGGCCAGGCCGATGCCGATGGCGTCGATCGCCGCGATGATCATCGTGCCCCGGCTGTACGCGCCGAGCGTCCGCCAGCCCACCCGACCGGCCTCGGCGACGACCTCCCGGTTCGGCCCGGTCATCCGGCGCAGCGTCCACTGCCACATCGACCGGCCGTCCTTGAGCAGGAAGAACAGCAGCACCAGGGCGAACAGGACGAAGCCGGCCACCTCGGCGGCCGTCCGGAGCCCGCCGACCGGGTCGGGGACGCTCCCGCCGAACGCCCGGCGGGCCTGCCGGACCAGCCGGTCCAACTGCCCGTCGCTGATCGGGAGCGTCGACGTGACGAAGTCCCGGGCGCGTTCGAGCCCCTGGCCCAGCTCCTGGCTCAGCTCCCCGAACTGGCTGGCCGTCAGGTTCCACACCAGCACGCCGACCCCGACGAGGACCCCGAGCGGCAACAGCACGGTGAGCAGGGCGGCCGGCGCCGGCGGCAGCCGCAGCCGGCGCAGCAGAAGCAGCGCCGGGTCGAGCAGCGCGGCGAGGAACAGGGCCGCGGCCAGGGCGACGGCCAGCGGGGCCAGCAGCGTGGCGACCTTCCCGAGCAGGTAGAGCCCGGCGGCGACCACCACCAGGCAGGCGCTCCACACCACCGCCGAGCGGACCAGCCAGGGCAGCGCCGCCCACGTCTGCCGGGGCCCGGCCGCCGGCTCGGCCGCCGCCCCGTGGCCGGGTCGGTTCTGCCCGCCGGGCGCCGGGCGTGCCGGGGTGCTCTCCGCGGCGGGCGTCCCGTCGGGCGTCGGGCGTGCCGGGGCGCTGTCCCCGGCCGGCGTCGTCTCGGGCGTCCGCCCGGCACCGTCCTCGACCACTTCGGCCCTCCTCGATCCGCCACGTCCCTACCCGGTCGGCGGCTCTTCGACACCCCCGCCGGCGGCGCCCTCGTCCGCGCGGGGGACGGTGGACGAGTTCGCCGGAACGCCTCGGAGCGGCCCGGTTTGCCCGGAGGTGCTGCCCGGTTTGCCCGGGGGAGCGGCCCGGTTTGGCCGGTGGGACTCAGGGAACGCTCCCGGACGGACCGAGTTGAGGAGGCCGCGATGAGGGACTTCATGGACAAGGCCGAGGACTTCGTCGACAAGCACGAAAAGCAGGTGGACGAGGGCCTCGCCAAGGCCGGCAGGGAGGCCGACAAGCGCACGGGCGGCAGGTACGGCGAGCAGATCGACAAGGGCGTCGAGGCGGCCCAGCGGCGTACCGGCAGCGGGGACACCCCGCCCCGCTGACCCCCGTACGCCCCTCCCGGGTCGCCGCAACGCGGTGGCCCGGGAGTCGCGCGTCCGGCCACGGTGCCCGCCGGACGCCTTTTCTCGCGTCGCACGAAATTCAGCCCCGTCACTGGCCCGGCATCGATTCCGTGACTACCATCCGCATTTGGGGCATGACTCACCGTCCGAGCCGTGCGTGCGGGTGAGCACGCCCGCCGGAGTGGACGGAGGGAGGAGGCTCGGGTGAGCACGGACGGCGAGAAGACCGGCGTCGGGTGGCGGCTGCACGTCGACCCGGCCAGGTGCATCGGCACGGGAATCTGCGCCGGCGCGGCGCCCGGGCACTTCCAGCTCGTGGACGGGCTGTCCCGCCCGCTGGCCGAACGGGTGGCTCCGGCCCAGCCGGTGCTGGACGCCGCCGACTCCTGCCCGATGGGGGCGATCGTCGTCTCCGACCTGGAGAGCCAGCGGCGGATCGCGCCCGAGGAGTAGGGAGGAACCCCTCCTGACGCCCGCAGTGGAGAAGGATGCCCTCCCACGCGGGCGGCGCGTGCCCGGCAGGCAGACCGTCACTCCAGGACGGCGGCGAGCGTGCGGCGGGCCGTGTCGGCCATGACGGGATTGGTGTCCACGTAGTACGGCAGTGCCATCGCCGCCTGGAGGATCGCCCAGCCGCGCCCGCGTTCCCAGGTCGCGTCGTCGACGCCGAGCGCCCGCCGGTACGTCTCACGGGCGGCCGGGGACAGCAGGTTCCAGGCCGGCATGAGGTCCACGGCAGGGTCGCCGACGCAGACCGCGCCCAGGTCGATGACGGCGGCGAGCCGGCCGTCGCGGACCAGCAGGTTGCCGGGCATGAGGTCGGCGTGCAGCCACACGTCGGCCCCGGCGTGCGGGGGCGCGTCGAGGCAGCGCCGCCACGCCCGCGCGACGCCGGCGCTGTCGGTCAGCCCGGCGCTCTCGGCGAGGGCGTGCCGGACCATCTCGTCGTTCGGCGCGAGCGGCCCACCCCGGCCCTGCCCGACCCAGCGCCGGCCTCCCGTGTCCACGTCGCGCAGGGCGGCGACGAACCCGGCGAGGTCGCGGGCGAACGGGTGCTCGTCGCCGACCGTCCGGTCGTCCGCCGTCGAGCCGGGGATCCAGCGGTACGCCGCCCAGTGGCCGGGGTAGCCCTCGCCCGGCTCGCCGAGCGCCAGCGGCTCGGGGATCGGGAGGGGCAGCCGGCCGGCGAGCCGGCGGGCGTGCTCCTGTTCGGCGAGGAGTTCGTCCCGCGCCCCGGGGTCCGTGGGCCGCAGGGGGAAGCGCAGCACGACCTCGTCGCCGAGGCGGAAGAGCGCGTTCACCGTGCCGTACGACCGGACGGGTCGGACCGGCAGCGCGCGCCACCGCGGGAACTGGCCGGCGACGAGGTCGGCGACGACCTCGCCGGTGATCTCGACCTGATCGGCGTGCATCTTCATCGGCTCGATCCTGGCCCGCGCGGCGATCGCCCGCCAACGATTTGTCGCGGCGGTCGCGCCGCCAACGATTCACCACGCGACGGTCGCGCCGCCGACGAGATTCCGCGCGGACGGCGTGCGGGCACCGTGCCACATTCCGCGGAGGGACGACGCGAGGGCCGGCCCCCGGCGGGGACCGGCCCTTTGCGGCCCGTGGCCGGATCAGGAGCTGTAACCGCGGCTCGCGATCCAGTTGGCCAGCGCGTTCACGTCCATCCAGTACTCCTGGACGGCCGGGTCGGCCGGGTCGGCGATCTTCACCGTGTTGCCGTCGTCCTTGTACTCGACGACGGTCAGGTAGTGGCCCGGGTAGCTGTGCCCGACGCCGTCGGCGTCGACCGCGCTGCCCAGGACGTTGGCGACCACGGGCCTACCCGCGTCCACGGCGGCCCGCACGTCCGCCCGCAGCCCCTCGACCTGCTCCTTCGAGGCCACGTCCGAGCCGATCTCGGTGGTCTTGTACCTGCCGGGCGCGTACTCGTTCAGCACCCGCGTGATGTCGAAGGCCGAGTCCGTACCGTTCTCGGTCGTGCCCAGCTTCGCGGCCAGCTCGTCCTGGCTCACGATCTTGCCCTCGGCGGACAGGGCGATACGGGTCGAGGCCGGGCCGCAGTAGTAGTAGTTCGGCTGGGCCTGGTACTCGTAGCCCGCCCGGTGCCCGCCCGGGTGGTCGGTCGTCTCGGCGCTGGCCGCGTTCCTGGTCTCGGGGGCGGCGTGCGCGGCCACGGCCGGCCCCACCAGGGCGCCACCGGTCATCAGCAGGCCGGCGACGGACAGCACGCTCTTGAGCAGGATGGGATTCATGTCGAGGCTCCGTTCGGGGGTTTGCCGACTCGGCGCGGAGGCGCAAGCACCGGGAATGGCGCTCGGCTGACGGATTCCGGGAGCACACCCGGTCGGCGTTCCGACGGGCGTCGCGCCCGTGCGGGCGGCCCGGCTTCGGTCGTACGGGGATTTCAACCGCCCGCCCCGCGTCGGCCATCCCGGCCCCGGGGCGACCCTCGTCACGGGGCGACCCGGCAGACCCGGACCTGCCGGGCGAGCGGGTGGCGTGGGCGACGAACCGGTCAACCGGGCACGCACCGCCCGACGGGTCCGATCAGGGCACGGGGCGGCGGGGCGACTCCGCCGGTGTGCCGGGCCGCCCGGGCAGCTGTCGGTCGGCGTCGGGCGGCTGCTGGTCGGCGTCGGGCAGCTGCCGGTCGGCGGCGCGGCGCCGCTGGGCCAGCCGCCCGAGATAGAACAGCGCGCCCGCCAGTACGCCGATGTCGTCCAGGTAGATCGGGTCCGGCAGCACGTCCACCGGGAAGACCGTGTACGCCAGGGCGCCCCAGAAGGCGACCTTGCCGCCGAGGCCCAGCGTGCCGAGCAGCCGGCGGGCGCGTACCACCCGCACGGCGAGCAGGACGGCGCCGACCAGCGTGGCCAGCGCGACCACGCCGGCCAGCCCCACGAGGATCCACTGCTCCTGCGACATGCCCGCCACGTTAGTCGACGGAAGGGAATGACCTTGTCAACGCCTGCAGTGGAGAAGGATTCCCCTCTCACCGGGTTCGGGGCCGCGCGCGACGGCTACGCGGGGACGGCCGCGCGGCCCCGGGCCGCCGTCGACTGGCCGCGGCTGACAGCCGGGATCTCCCGGGTGACGGCCGCCGTCTCCCGGCTCCGTTCGGCGGCCGGCGACCGGCTGTCGGTCACCCCGGACCGGCCGTCGGTCACCCCGGGCAGCAACGGCTGCTCATGCGGTGCCGGCGTGGTCGCGGCCAGCGCCTCGTCGCGCAGGCTGCGCGCGGCGACGGCGGCCCGCTCGGCGGCACGCCAGGCGGCCTGCTCCCGTTCCCGGGCCGCCCGCTGCCGGGCGCGCAGGTGGTCCCGGACGGCGCGGCGCAGCACCAGCTCCTGCTCGACCGGGTGCAGCCGCGGGTCCCAGCCGTTGCGGTGCGCGAGGGCGTCCGCGAGCTGCTCCGCGGACAGTTCCCGGCGGCCGTGCGCCTCCCGCGCGGCCCGGTGCAGGTAGCGCTCGCGGTCGGCGTACTCGGCGGGGGTGCGCTCGGTGTTCGGCCGGGGCAGGGCGGCGGCGGTGACCAGCCGGTGTACGTCGGCCTCCGCGGCCTCGTACGCCTGCCAGGCGCTGTCGGCCTCCTCCTGGGCGGCCAGCCACTCGTCGCGCAGCCGCCGGGCCGTGGTCGCCGCCCGGTCGGCCGCGGTCGCCACCTCGCCGGCGTACCGTCGTCGTTCCCGTTCCTCCGCCGCCTCCTCGAGGAGGCTGGGCATGGCGGCCTCGCGGATCCGCCCGCCGGCGACCGAGCGGAACAGGTCGGGCCGGACGACCAGCGCCGCCACGGCGACGGCGGCGACACCCAGGAGGGCCAGCCAGATCGCGGCGGCCTGGGGCACATCGAGCAGGACGGTGGAGAGCGCGGTCTGCATCAGGGGCACCTCGGTTGGTACGACGTGGACTGAGGTTCGTGGCCCGGGTGACGGGCGATGGGGTGCGGTGCGGGATCCGGGTGACGCCGAGCCGTCAGCGGGCGGACGGCTCTCCGTACGCGTCGATCGCGACGCGGTACGGCTCGTGGCGAGCCGTACGGTGCCGGAAGGAACCCGGGGATCAGCGCCGGGGCGGCCCACGCCGGGCGACGGCGTCCCGTGTCATGCCGGTGGCCGGGCGATCGGCCGCGACGGTCGGCGGCATCGCGACGGACGCCGGCTGCGGGGCGCGGAGGGCGGGCCGGGCCGGTGGAACCGTCGCGTCGGCGGGCAGTTCGGCGGCGGGGCGGGGGCCGCGGCGCAGCTCGTCGACCCGGCTGGCCACGACGACGGGATGGGCCGGCTCGGCGGCGGGCGAGGCGGCGGCCGGCACCGCGGTCGTGGCACCGAGGCCGACCGCGAGGACCAGGGCGGTCACCGCGAGGCGACCCAGCTCCCGAGCCCGGCGCAGGCGCGCCGACCAGGACGGATCAGCGTCGCGCAGCGTCGCCTGCCAGGACGGATCAGCGTCGCGCAGCGTCGCCTGCCAGGACGGATCAGCGTCGCGCAGCGTCGCCTGCCAGGACGGATCAGCGTCGCGCAGCGTCGCCTGCCAGGACGGATCAGCGTCGCGCAGCGTCGCCGGCCGGACGGGGCGGGCGGACGCTACGGACTGCACCCCACCAACCTAACTGCGTCACGGGAGACCCGCAGCCTCAACGGCGTGTCGCCCTGGTGAGCCCGGCCACGACCGGTGTGGACGATCGCGAAACGGCGCGGCACCCTCCACATCCACAGGTGGAGGATGCCGCGCCGTGCGGGTGAGGGGCGGTTCAGCTCGCGCCGAGGACCGGCGGGGCGGCGGTGTTCCCGTCGCTCCAGACCATCTCGTCCTCGGTCAGCCAGGTCAGCCGCTCGGCGGAGTCGTCCTCGTCGCGGCCGCCGTGCCCACCGAGCACGCCACCCCGGCCGCCGGCCGCGCCGGCCTTGCCGAGCTGGGCCCGGCCAACGCCCGTCGCCGCGCGGTTCTCGGCACCCGGCGCGGGACCGGCGGGCCGCGCCGCCGGCGCGGTCGTGCTGCTGCCCGACCCGGCCAGCACGCCGGTGCCACCAGCGATCAGGCCACCCGCCGCGGCGCCGACGGACGTATTGAAGAGCAGCCCCGATCCGGTCGTGCCGGTGCCGCCTCCGGCCAGGCCCGTGGTCGGCCCGCCCGCGACCGGAAGCGGACCGCCGAGCGACGGGTCCGCGCCGGCGAGGGAGGTGCCGGTGCCCAGGTCGACGCCGGTGCCGCCGCCGACCGTGCCGTCTCCGGTGCCGTCGCTCCCGCCGGTCAGCCCCGAACCGCCGGTCGGGCCGTGCGCCGGGCTGTCCGGCGCGGTGATCGTCTTGTGGCCGGCGGTCGGGGTGCCGTTGGTGCCCCCGACGGACCCCGGCGTGGTGGCCCCGGGGCCGGCGGACGGGTTGGTCGGGGTCGTCTCGGGGTGGTACGGCAGCTCCTCGTGCGGGTCGGGCGGGGAGACCATCCGGCCGTACGCGGACAGGTCGTAGCCGGCGGCGAGCTCGGAGACGACCTGCACCATCCGCTGGTGAGCCTTCTCCTGCTCCTCCTTGTCCTGCTGGTGCCCCATGATCCCGCCGACGATCGCGCCGGGCAGGCCGAACATCGCGCCGCCCTTCACCGCGCCCGAGACGGCCTTGTCGTGGTCGTCGGTCTCCTCCGGGCTCTCGGCCTCCTTCTGCGCCGTGCGCAGATGGGTGGCCATCAGGGTCAGACCCTGCCGGACGTCGGTCATCCCCTCCGAGAGGGTGGTCGAGTAGTCGACGATCAGCGACAGCCGGCGCTGGAACTCCCGGCCGGCGTCGCCCGTCCAGGTGTTGGCCAGCTTCTCCAGGTCGCCCTTCAGGTCACGGGCGAGATCGTCGAGGGTGCCCTTCATCGAGTCCCACCCCGTGGCCAGCCCGTCGATCTGGGCCGGGTCGCCGGCGTTCACGCCGTTGTAGAGCTCCTGGTGGCTGACGTGCTGGTAACGCGCCGTGTACTCAGACACGCGGGTCCTCCTGCCTGCCCAGCGCGTCGTCGACGCCGCTCAGGGCGGCGGCGATGTCGGCCGCGTTGGCCGCGTTGCGCGCCTCGGTGGTCCGGTAGTTGGTCAGGATCGTGCTGGTCGCGCTCTGCGCGGCCTTGACCGCGTCACGGAGCCGTTTGACCTGCTGGGCGTAGCTCAGGTGGAGTTCGGTGTAACGCCGGGCGTTGCTCGTCGCGTCGGCGAACGCGCCCAGCGCCGGCGGCCGGCACTGCAGCTCGGTGTTGAGCTTCTTCAGCACGGCCTCGGCCTCGCTGAGCCGACCGGCCAACCGCTGCTGGAAGTCCTCTAGGGACAGTACGTCGACTGTCGTGCGCCCGGTCATGGCAGCATCCCCGTAGTCCTCGTTGATACCTGTTGGCGTGGATCAGGTTAGACGACGCCCACCCGCCCGGGCGACCCGACGAGGCGCGGACGCCCGACCAATGTGATCACCCGCCGGTGGCGGGGCTTTGGCTCGGCTCGGTCGACCCGCCGTCCGACGGGGTGCGGCTGGCCCCGTCCGTCGGCGTCCGGCCCGCCTGGTCGTCCGGCGTGGTGCTCGGCCCGGCGCTCGACGTACGGCTCGGCTCCGGGGAGGCGCTGCGGCCCGGGCTCTCCGTCGGCGTGCGGCTCGGCTCGGCCGTCGCGCGACCGGTCGTGGGGGCGAAGTGGGCGAAGGCGTCCTCCCGATCGAGGGTGGGGCCGGTCGGGATCAACGCCAGCAGCGACGCGGGCACGGCCAGCGGGGTCACCCCCTCGTACCCGAGCGCCTTCTGCGCCCCGGCGCCGAGCGGGTAGCGCACGCCCTGGGCGCTGATCAGATAGACCGTGGCACCCGCCGCGCCCGTGCCGCTCTCACCGGCGCCCGGGGCGGCCTGCGCCAGCACGCCCTTGCCGCCGGGCAGCAGCACCTGCTCGGCGGTGCGGACCGCGTCCCGGGTGCCCTGCCGCACGGGCACGGCGGGGCCGTTCAGCTCGGGCGGCAGCCGGTCGTAGAGCTCCACGGTGGTGACGGGCGGCCCGCCGGGGGTGCCCCTGCGGTACGTCGCGCAGAGCACCGTCTGGCCCGCCCGGACCGGCTGCAGCGCCGGCAGCGTCTGCGGCGTGCCCTCCGGATCCAACCGCTCCTCGACGAGCAGCCGGCCGGCCTGGTCCGGCGTGATCTCGGTGATCTCGCCGCCGCGGCGCAGCAGCAGCAGGGCCGTGACCTCGCCGATCTGCGCCAGCCCCTCCCGGGTCAGCACGTAGTGCAGGCCGGCGGCGCGGAAGACCTGGCCGACCCGGGCCGGCCCGTCGCCCAGGGTGAACCGGCTGACCTCCCCCTCGCCGGGGATGTCGGGCTCCCGCAGCATCGGCCCGGCCGGCACCGCGTTGAGCAGCTGCTCGCCGACGTTCAGCGTGGGCGAGCCGGCCATCTTCAACGCCGCGATCGCCGGGTCGCCGCCGACGATGCGCAACCGGGCGTCGCGGGTGAGCAGGTACCGCTCCCCGTCGACGGTCACCAGCACCCCGCGCTCACCCAGCCGCGTGCCGCCGGAGAGCGGCCGGTCGATGGCGACCCGGGTGGTGGAGCGGCGCGGGTCGGCCGGGTCCGGCACGTCGCAGACCGACCAGGGCAGCTCGACCAGCGACTTGCGGTCGGGCAGCGCGTCCGGCGCGCCGACGATCCCGACCGTACGGCCGCGCGGTCGGCCGGCGATCGACGCCTGCGACATGGTCCGCACCGTCGGCTGCGCCTCGTTGAGGATCAGCCGCGCCGAGGTGTAGTTCAGGGTGGGGTTCAGCAGCCCCGCCGCGTAGACGTACGTCGCCCCGGTCTCCCGCTCGATCACCAGGGTGTTCTCCTCGAGCGGGGCGGCGTTGCCGGTGAGCTGCCCGTACGCTCCGACGCCGCCGAGCACGACGGCCGCGGCCACCACGCTGCCGACGACCGCCAGGCCGAGCCGCCGCATCGGCAGGTTGGTGGTCTCCGGGTCGCCGGAGAGCAGCGCGGAGACGATCCGGCGGGTGACGAAGCGGTACGCCTGCACCTGGTCGCGGCGGGTCCGCATGACTTACCTCCGGCGGGGTGGGTCCGGCGGCGATCAGGTCGGAGCTCCGCCGCGGGCTTCCCTACGATAAGGGGCCGCCGGTCGCGGATCGGGACCACCGCCCGCCCCGGCGCCGCCGGAGGGAAGCCCGCAGTCGAGAAAGGGACGCCACCGATGACGCAGGTCCAGGCGCCACCCGGCCCCCCAGCCGCCGGCCCGGCCGGTCCGCTCGCCCGGTCGGCGCCGCCCGACCGTACGGTGCGTGCGGCCGACCGGCGCAGCCGTGGCCGGCTCGGCCCGGTCGTGGTCGGGCAACTCGTCGTGGTGGAACTCTGCGCCGTGGCCGTGTACGCCGCGCTCGGCGGCCCGGCCTGGCTGGTCGGTGCCGTGGCCGTGCCGGCGGTGGCGCTGGTCGCCGCCGCCTTCGCCCGCTGCGGGGGCCGCTGGTGGTACGAGGACCTGCTGCTGCGTCGCCGGCTGCGGCGCCGCCGGGGGCGGGCCCGCGTGGCCGTGCACGACGGCGGTCCGAACGACCCCCGGCTGGCTGCCCTGGCGCCGGAGCTGACCGTCATCGAGCTGACCGAGCGGGGCACCCGGCTCGGGATCGGCCAGGACGGCCAGGGCTGGTTCGCGGCGGTGGCGCTGGACCCCCGTCCCGGCGCACCCGCGGGCTCGGTCGACGCGGCGGCGGTGGACCGGGCGCTGGCCGTGCTGGCCGACTTCGCCGCGCCGGTCTCCCTCGTCCAGGTGGTCTCGCACACCCTGGTCTGGTACCCGGCGCCCGGCGCGCCCCCGGCCGCGCACCGCACCGTCTGGGTGGCGGTACGACTCTCCGTCCGGGACGCCCGGACCGAGGCGGTGACCCGGGGCGGCGGGATGCTCGGCGTGCACAGGACGGTGGCGACTGCCGTGGGCCGGCTCGGCAAGGCGCTCAACGCGGCCGGCCTGAGCCACCGCGTCCTCGGCCGGGACGAGCTGCGCGCCGCCGTCGTCTCGGCGTCCGGCGTGGACCTCGCGTCCGCGCCGCAGGCGGAGACCTGGACGGGGCTGCGCGGCGGCGGCTGGACGCAGCGCTGCCTGGCCCTGCGGGCCCGGCCCGGGGTGCCCTGGGGCGCCCTGGTGGACGCCGTCACCGCGACCTCCGCCCCCTCGCACACCCTCGCCGCCGTGGTGCGCCCCGGCGCCCGGCCGGCCCCGCTGCTGCGCGTGGCGGCCCCGGCCGACCACATCGAGGCGCTGGTCAAGGTGGTGCGGGACGTGGCCCGGCGCGGCGGCGTGCCGACCCGCCCGCTGGACGGCGAGCACGGCCCCGGCGTGTACGCCACCGCCCCGGTCGCCCTCCGGCTGGCCGACCTCCCCGCCGACTGACCCCACCCGGGGCGGGTGGGGTCAGGTCAGGGGCGGAGGTTGACGATCCAGCCGTACAGACCGCAGACCCAGACGGCGAGCGGGACCAGGGCGATGATCAGCAGGATCTCGACGATGTCCAGCAGCCGGCCCCAGACCGGCGAGATCGGCTTGCCGGCCACGGTCAGCCCGTAGACCAGGCTGACCACGGCGGCCAGCACCAGGCCCCCGAGCACCAGCCCGAGCTTCACCGCGGTCGAGGCGCCGGCGAAGGCGGCCGCCGCCGCCAGGCCCAGCCCGAGGGTGCCGGCGAACAGCACGGGTACCCGCAGGGCGCGGCCGAGGAACGGGCGGGCGCGCAGCAGCGACAGCAGGGCCAGCACCAGGCAGAGCAGCACGGCCGGCAGCCGGGCGTCCAGGGCGAGGATCACCTCGCCGCCGAGCACCAGCAGCGCCACGGCCCAGAGCAGACCGGTGAGGAACCCGTCGGCCCGCTCGCTCAGCCGCAGCACCCGGCGGCCGTCGACGCTCTCGGTGTCGTTCTTCAGGTCGTCCGGGCCGGTGGGGATCGACGGTACGGGGAGCCGGGCCAGCCGGTAGGCCGCCATCGGCAGGGCCGGCACGGTGGCGAACGCCACGGTGGCCACCACCGCCGCGCCGGCCGGCGCGCCCACCCCGAACGCCAGGGTGACCGCCGCGCCGAGGCCGACCGCACCGGCGACCGCCGTCGCGCCGAAGAACAGCGGGACCCGGTCCCCGACGGCGAGCACCGACACCGCCCCGAACACCACCACCGCGGTCGCGGCCAGGAGCAGGTGCGGGCCGCCCAGCTCGGTCAGCGTCCGGTCCCCCGCCAGCACCAGCAGGCCGCCGACCCCGGCGTACCCGAGGCCGGCCAGGGCGAGCACGGAACCCGTGCGGCTGTCGCCGGCCGCGCGGGACAGCACGGCGGCGCTGACCACCAGGGCGAGCGCCACCAGCAGGGCGGCGACCGCCCCGGGCAGCTGCGGCGGGCCGGCGAACAGCGCCGCCAGCGCGCCGGCCCCCAGCGCCGCCGCCGCGAACAACACCGCGAAGGACCGCGTCGTGCCCACCTGCCAGGCGCCCGGCCGCTGGTTGGTGGCCGTCGCCACGGCGTCGACCACGTCGTCGAAGACGATCTCCGGGGCCGCCGCCGAGCGGGGGTTGAAGTACAGCACCTCGCCGTCGCGGACGCCCAGCTGCGCGGCGGTACGGCCGCCGTCGAGCGGCTGCCCGCCGAGCCGGGACAGGCTCCAGCCGCCGTGCCGTACCCCCTCGTCGGCGAGGTCCTCGCCGGCGTACCGCAGCAGGGTCGGCAGCAGGTCGGCCAGCGGGACGTCCGATGGCAGGGCGAGGTCCATCCGGGTCCGGGGGGCCACGATGGTGATCCGGCTCAGACCACCCGTCGCCGTCTTCGTCGCCACTGATGGCCTCCTCGCGCTCGCCTACGATCCATCCGCCGGACGGCACCATCCCCCGTGGGGTCCACGACGCCCACGGGAGATTACCTAGGATGACGTCCGCGTACGATGCCCACCCGACGGCCCGCGCTCGGGCGGGCAGCACCGCGGAGCTCGCCGCGTCGAACAGCGTCGTCGTGCCACCCCGGTCGCACGCCGCGCCGCGCCGGTCGGCGTCCGGGCCGCTTCTGGGGGAGGAGACAGCCGTGAGCACCGTCGTGTTCCGCCGGCTTCCGCGCCAACCGGGGCCCGCCCTGCCGCGCGGCGAGGTACTGCTGGAGTCCCCGCCGGAGCTGCCCGAGCAGACCCCCCGGGGCATGGGGCAGCTGCTGATGATCCTGCCGATGGTCTGCGGCGTGGGCGCGATGGCGTTCCTCTACGCCGGCCGGGGCGGCGGCATGATGACGTACGTCGCGGGCGGCCTCTTCGGCGTCTCGATGCTCGGCATGGCGATCGGCTCGTTGAGTCACGGCAGTGGCGACAGCAAGGCCGAGCTGAACGCCGAGCGCCGCGACTACATGCGCTACCTCGCGCAGATGCGCAAGCGCACCCGGCGGGCGGCGGAGCAGCAGCGGGCCGCGATGACCTGGCGGCACCCGGAGCCGGACGCGCTCTGGTCGATCGCCGCGTCGCGCCGGCTGTGGGAGCGGCGGATCACCGAGGACGACTTCGGCGAGGCCCGCATCGCGATCGGCCCGCAGCGGCTGGCGGTGGAGATCGTGCCCCCGGAGACGAAGCCGGTCGAGGACCTGGAGCCGATGAGCGCGATCGCGCTGCGCCGGTTCGTCCGCGCCCACTCCACCGTGCCGGACCTGCCCACCGCGCTGTCGGTGCGGGCGTTCTCCCGGGTGGTGCTGCGCGGCGACCGGGAGCCGGTGCTCGACCTGACCCGGGCGGTGCTCGGCCAGCTGGTCACGTTCCACGCCCCGGACGACCTGATCGTCGCGGTGGTCGCCGCGCCGGACCGGCAGCCGGTCTGGGACTGGGTGAAGTGGCTCCCGCACGCCCAGCACCCGGGCAGCACCGACGCGGCGGGCCCCCGCCGGCTCGTCTTCGCCACCCTCGCCGAGGCCGAGGAGGCCCTCGCCGACGAGCTCGCCGGCCGGCCCCGGTTCGCCCCGGAGGCCAAGCCGCTGACCACCGCGCCGCACCTGGTGGTGCTGATCGACGGCGGCGAGGTCGCCGCGACCTGCCACCTGAACGGTCCGAGCCTGCTCGGCACCACGGTCGTCGACCTCTCCGGCACCGTGTCCCGGGACGCCGGGCGCTGGCTGCTCTGTCTGGACGCCGGCGACGGCAGTTCGCTCGACCTCGTCCGCGGCGCGTCCTCGTCCCGCCTGGGCACGCCGGACGGGCTCAGCGCGGCGGCGGCCGAGGGGCTGGCCCGGCAGATCGCCCCCTACCGGCTGTCGCAGCAGCAGGCCGCCACCGACGAGCCGCTGGCCCGCAGCATGGAGCTGCCGGACCTGCTCGGCGTCGGCGACGCCGCCACGGTGGACGTGCAGCAGACGTGGCGGCCGCGCAGCCAGCGGGACCGGCTGCGCATCCCGCTCGGCCTGGGGCCCGACGGCAACGTGGTGGAACTGGACTTCAAGGAGTCCGCGCACGAGGGCATGGGCCCGCACGGCCTGGTGATCGGCGCGACCGGCTCCGGCAAGAGCGAGCTGCTGCGTACGGTGGTGGCCGCGCTCGCGGTGACGCACTCGTCGGAGGAGCTGAACTTCGTCCTCGTCGACTTCAAGGGCGGTGCCACCTTCGCCTCGCTGGACGCCCTGCCGCACACCAGCGCGGTGATCACCAACCTGTCCGACGAGCTGCCGCTGGTCGACCGGATGCGCGACGCGCTGGCCGGCGAGATGAACCGCCGGCAGGAGGTGCTGCGGGCGGCCGGCAACTACGTCTCCCGGTACGACTACGAGAAGGCGCGGGCCGCCGGCGAGCGGTTGGAGCCGATGCCGAGCCTGCTCATCATCTGCGACGAGTTCAGTGAGCTGCTCGCGGCGAAGCCGGACTTCATCGACCTGTTCGTGATGATCGGCCGGCTGGGCCGGTCGCTCGGCGTGCACCTGCTCCTGGCCAGCCAGCGGCTGGAGGAGGGCAAGCTGCGCGGCCTCGACACCCACCTGTCGTACCGGATCGGTCTGCGCACCTTCTCGGCGGTGGAGAGCCGGATCGTGCTCGGCGTGCCGGACGCGTACGAGCTGCCCAGCGCGCCCGGCCACGGGTACCTGAAGACCGACACCGCCACCATGCTGCGGTTCCGGGCGGCGTACGTGTCGGGGCCGTACCGGACGCCGGGCCAGCAGGCGAAGTCGTCCCAGGCGCTGGTGCAGCGCCGGATCGTGCACTACGGCACCGAGTTCGTGCCGATGCGTGCCCCGGAGCTGCCGGTGGAGCCGGTGGCCGAGCCGGAGCAGCCCGTCGACGGCAAGGCCGTGGCGATGCTCGACGTGCTGATCGACCGGCTCAAGGGCCGCGGCAAACCGGCCCACCAGGTGTGGCTGCCGCCGCTGTCCGAGCCGCCGAGCCTGCTCGACCTGCTCGCTCCGCTGAAGGTCGACCCCAACCACGGCCTGACCACCGACGGCTGGCAGGGGCGCGGCCGGCTCACCGTCCCGGTGGGCGTCGTCGACCGCCCGTACGAGCAGCGGCGCGACCCGATGATGGTGGAGCTGGACGGCGCGGGCGGCAACGTGGTCATCGTCGGCAGCTCGCTGAGCGGCAAGAGCACGATGCTGCGCTCGTTGCTCGCCTCGCTGGCGCTCACCCACACCCCGCGTGAGGTGCAGTTCTTCTGCCTGGACTTCGGCGGTGGCGCGCTGCGGAGCCTGGAGGGGCTGCCGCACGTCTCCGGCGTGGCCGGGCGGCGGGACACGGAGGCGGTCCGCCGTACGGTGGCCGAGGTCGTCGCCGTCATCGAGGAGCGGGAGCAGCGGTTCGCCCAGCACGGGATCGACTCGGTGGCCGCGTACCGCCGGCGGCGGGCGGCCGGCGAGTTCGCCGACGACCCGTTCGGCGACGTCTTCCTCGTGGTGGACGGCTGGAACACGCTGCGCCAGGAGTACGAGGAGCTGGAACAGACCGTCACCAACCTCGCCGCCCGGGGGCTGGGCTTCGGCGTGCACGTGGTGATCACGGCGGTGCGCTGGGCGGAGATCCGGATCAACATGCGGGACCTGCTCGGCACCAAGCTGGAGCTGCGGCTCGGCGACCCGGCCGAGTCGGAGATCGACCGCCGGACCGCGCAGAACGTGCCCGAGAAGACCCCGGGCCGCGGCCTGACCCGCGACAAGCTGCACTTCCTGGCGGCGGTCTCCCGCATCGACGGCAGTCGTGGGGTCGAGGACCTGACCGAGGCGTCGGTCGCCCTGGCCACGCATGTGGCCCGGGCGTGGCGGGGCCGGCCGGCCCCCAAGGTACGGCTGCTGCCACGCAAGCTGCCGCTGCACGAGCTGGTCCGGGTCGCCGACCGGTCGGTGCCCGGCCTGCCGATCGGCGTCAACGAGTCGGCGCTCGCCCCGGTCTACCTGGACCTGGCCAACGAGCCGCACCTGACCGTGTTCGGCGACGCCGAGTGCGGCAAGACGAACCTGCTGCGGGTCGTCGCCAGGGGCATCGTCGAGCGGTACACCCCGGCGCAGGCCCGGCTGGTCATCGCCGACTACCGGCGCGGCCTGCTGGGCGCGGTGGAGGGCGAGCACCTGCTCGACTACGCCCCGTCCAACCAGGTGTTCGCCCAGGGGCTCGGCTCCATCCGCAGCGCCCTGCAGAACCGGCTGCCCGGGCCCGACGTCACCACCGCCCAGCTGCGCGACCGGAGCTGGTGGAAGGGGCCGGACCTGTACATCCTGGTCGACGACTACGACCTGGTCGCCTCGGGCGGCAACAACCCGCTCAGCGCGCTGCACGAGCTGCTGCCGCAGGCCCGTGACATCGGCCTGCACCTGATCATCACCCGGCGGGTCGGCGGCGTCGCGCGGGCACTCTACGAGCCGGTGCTGCAACGCCTGCGCGAGCTGGACTCGCCCGGGCTGCTGATGTCCGGCAGCCGGGAGGAGGGCCCCGTCTTCGGCACGCTGCGGCCGAGCCCGCAGCCGCCGGGCCGGGGCACGCTGGTGCGCCGCCGCGACGGTCAGCAACTGATTCAGACCGCCTGGTCGGACCAGGCGTGACAGGCCCCTCACCGGCTGTGGGGCCACAGTGGAGAGTTGGCAGGGAATGCCGGGGGAGGGCTGCGCCGGTTAGACCCGGTCGGTTACCGTCTCTTCCGGAGTGTCCGTCGGTGGGGTTGGTTGCCTTGCCGCGGGGGAGGGGCGCGGCGGTGCCGCCGCCACAACGATGACGGAAGGGTGTGAAGCATGGCGTTCGAGGTCGAAGCATCGACTCTGCATACCGCGGCGAATGACGTGCGGTCCACGCGCAGCGACGTCGACGGCGAGCTGAAGAAGCTGTGGAACGTCGTTGACGACCTGGCCATGGCCTGGAAGGGCTCGGCGTCCACGGGGTTCCAGCAGCTCATGCTGCGCTGGAACGAGGACACCGCGAAGCTGCTGACGGCGATGGACAACATCGCCGACCTGCTGGACAAGTCCGGTACGACCCACCAGGTCAACGACGAAGAGCAGCAGCAGATGCTGGACAAGTTCCACGCTGCTCTGAACCCGTGACCGGCAGCCAGGCGCAGAGGAGGAAATCGTGACGATCAAGGTTGACTACGCGGTCCTCGAGAGCAGCAACCAGCAGATGCAGGCCATCTCGCGGACCATCGACGAGAAGCTCGACACGCTGCGGTCCATGCTGACGAAGCTCCAGTGGGACGGCCAGGACCGGGCCGCCTACGAGCAGCACCAGGCCCAGTGGGACGCGGCCGTTCGGGACATCAACAAGGTCCTGAACGAGATCGGTGGCGCGGTCGGCATCGCCCGCGAGAACTACGTCACCACCGAGATGAGCAACTCCAAGGTCTGGGGCAACTGAGAAAATCGCCGGCGCGGCTCCGGTCCGGCTCTCACCGGACCGGAGCCGTTCTGCGTGACGGGGTCGAGTCTCGGGGGGAAGCGATGCGTACGGGCAAGCACCGCCGGCCGTTGCTGCGGTCCGCCGCCGCCGTGCTGGCGCTGGTCGCCGCCGCCGGCACCGGTCCGCTGGCCGCGCCCGAACCGGCGCGGGCCGCCGACACCGTACGCGGCCTCCAGTGGTATCTCGACGCGCTGCGCATTCCGGAGGCGCACAAGCTCACCAGGGGCCGGGGCGTCACCGTCGCCGTGGTCGACGGAGGCGTGCACGCCGCGCACCCCGACCTCAAGGGCCAGGTGCTGCCGGGGCGCGCGTTCTCGCCCGACGTCGCGCGCGACGGCCGGAGCGACCCGGATTCCGAGATCGGGCACGGCACCGCGATGGCGGGCATCATCGCCGGGCGGGGCGGCGGCGCCATGCGGGAGCTGGGCATCGCCCCGGAGGCGAAGATCCTGCCGGTCGCCCTCGGCCCCGAGGGGCCGGGCCGGGATCTGCCGAGCGCCCTGCGCTACGCGGTCGACGCCGGCGCGGACGTGATCAACCTTTCCGTCGGCGCCCCGGGCAGCGATCCGAAGATCACCGAGGCCGTGCGGTACGCGCTCGACAAGGGCGCCGTGGTGGTGGCCGCCGCCGGTAACCGCCGGGTCGACCGGGCCGTGCCCGTGCCGGCCAACATCCCGGGCGTCCTCGCGGTGGGCGCCACCGGGAAGGGCGGCTCGCTCTGGAGCGGCTCGGTGACCGGCCCGGAGGTGGGGCTGACCGCTCCCGGCGAGCAGGTCATCGCGCCGGTGCCGCCGCCGGTCTCGCCCAACGGCTACGGCGTCTCCGACGGCACCAGCCAGGCCACCGCCATCGTTTCCGGGGTCGCCGCGCTGGTGCGCGCGCGCCACCCGAAGCTGAACGCCGCCAACGTGGTGAACCGGCTGATCCGCACCGCCGAGGACCGGGGCGCGCGCGGCCGCGACCCGGAGTACGGCTTCGGGGCGGTGGACGTGCTGGCCGCGCTCACCCGCTCGGTGCCCCAGGTCGACGGCAATCCGCTGTTGACCGGCGCGTCGCCGACCACGAAGCCGGCCGCGGGGGACGACAACGGCGACGACGGTCCGGCCATCTCCTTCGGCCTGGCCGACAACGCCGGGCTCCAGCTCGGATTCTGCCTGCTCGCGGTGCTCCTGATCGGCGCGGTGGCCGTGGTGCTGGTCGTGGCGAACCGCCGGGCGGTCCGCCGCCGCGCCGCGGCGGCCTCGGCCGGCGGCCCGCCGCCCCCGCCCGGCGTTGCGCACCCGGGGTTCGGGCCACCGCCGGGGCACGGTCCCGGCCCGCATCCGTACCCGCCGCGCCCGGCCGCGCAGCCGGCGCCCCCGCACCCGTACGGCCCGGGAGGTCAACAGACCCCGCAGCCGTACGGCCCGGGGAATCCGCAGGCCCCGCAGCCGTACGGGCCGCAGGGCGCGCAGCCGTACGGGCCGCCCGGGTGGCAGGGGCCGCCGCCGCGCGGGCCGGTGGGACCGCCGCCGGGCGTTCCCGGCGCGCCGCCCCCGCCCGGGTCGACGCCGGGCGGCCATCCCGCCGGGGCGCCCCCGGCGGATCCACAGCCGCGTTGACACCGAGACCTGAGACACGGGGCCAGGGGAGGGCACCATGACTGACGAGCACAACGACCCGGACCGGGTGGACGTCCGGTTCAACGTTCCGATGCCGGTCAACCCGATGTACCCCGGAATGGGGAACATCCGGGGAATCAGCTTCGACAAGACCGGCACGGAGCAGGCCCAGACGCCGAGCGGGCTGGTCGCCGGGAGCGGCGAGAAGGGCGTCGAGACGGAGTGGAACGCCGGCAGCCTCGACTCGGCCATCACCTGGCTGGAGACCCACGCGAGCTACCTGCACCGGCTGTCGTACGACATGGCGGACATCAAGGAGCAGCTCGGCGGTGACCAGGCCGCCGCCGGCAAGGGGGCGCTCGGCGGCTTCCAGTACGCCACGCAGCTCGCCCAGCAGCACCAGCAGGTGTACACGGGCACGGAGAACGGGCTGCGCACCCTCTCCGACAACCTCTACACGGCCGCCGAGGCGTTGCGCACGGTCAAGCGGAACTACGAGACCGCCGAGGGCGCCAACAAGATGACCGCCCAGCAGATGCAGCAGGCTTTCAACGACGCCGCCAGCGGCGGCGACAGCTAGATCGGGGGAGCGGGACGTGGGCGACAAGAGCTGGGAGGACATGGCCCGTGAGGTGCTCGTCGAGGGCCGTCCGGACAAGGTGCAGAGCGCTGCGCTGGGCTGGAAGGAACTGATCAAGAACCTGGGTCAGGTCAAGGAGAGCCTGGAGACGAACGTCAAGGACCTCGGCGTGGCCTGGAAGGGCCCGGCGTACGAGTCGTTCAAGACGCACATCGAGGGGCTCGCCAAGAGCGCCGGCACGATCATCGACGACGTCGACAAGCCGGGCCGGGGCCGGGTCAGCATCGTGACCACGCTGGAGACCGCCGCCACCCAGCTGCAGGAGGCGCAGAGCAAGATGCCGATCCCGGCCGCCTGCGTCGGCGACGTGCTGGCCGCGCGCAACGGCGAGCTCACCCTCGGGGTCGGCCTCTTCGAGACCAAGGTCAAGGCGGACCTGCTGGGCAGTTGGCCGGCCGAGCAGATCGGCAAGCTCAGCGACTGGGTCACCGGCTGGTTCTCCGACAAGGAGGGCGAGGCCCGGGAGATCTACAACGAGGTCAACAACAACTTCAAGCAGCGGAGCATGGAGGCTCCGGGCAACGTGAGCCCGACCGGCCGCAGCAACACCAAGCCGGAGATTCCCGAGCTGGAGACCGGCGGCGGTGGCGGGGGCGGCAACATCAAGCCGCCGTCGCTCGGCGGCGGCGGTGGGGGCGGTGGCCTCGGCGGCGATCCGTCGGTCAACACCGGCAAGGTGCCTGACCTTCCGACCGGCCCCGGGCCGGGCGATCGCCCCGACATCCCCTCCACCGACTACCCGGGCCGGGACGACATCCCCGGCCCCGGCGGCTACGACTACCCAGGATCCGACTCCGACGGGTACGGCACCGGCCTGGCCGGCGCCACCCCGCCCAGCACGACCGGCCTCGGTTCGGGTCCCGGTCTGGGTAGCGGCCCGGGCCTGTCCGGCGGCGGGTCGGGCGGCTCGCTTCCTCCCGGTCTCGGCAAGGCGGTCAGCCCCGGCCTGCCCCCGATGCTCGGCGGCGGCATGGGCGCCGGCGCCGGTGGCCGGGGAGGCGCGGGTGGCAAGCTCGGCGGTGCCCGTCCCGGCATGGGCGGCATGATGGCGCCCGGCGGGGCGGCCGGCCGGGGCGCCGGTGGCAAGGCAGCGGCCGGGGCCGCCGGCCGGCCGGGCGCCGCGATGGCCGGCCGGGGCGGCGCCGGGGGTCACGGCGGCGCCGGGTACGCCGAGGAGGACGAGCTTTCGCGTAACACCTGGCTGGAGGAGGACGAGGACATCTGGGGTGCGGGCGGCGGTACCGGCGCGCCCGGCGTCCTGCGCTGAAACCGTCGACGGGGCGTCGTCCGCCGCTTCTTCCGCGGCCGGCGGCGCCCCGTCGCCGTGCCGGGGGTCAGCGCCCCGTCGCCGTGTCGGGGCTCAGGCGGTCGGGCCGGTCTCGGCGGGGCGTCGTCCCGGCCGCCAGCCCCGGCTGCGGCCCCGTGCCAGGATCGGCCGGGTGGCCAGCAGCAGCCCGGCCAGCGCCGCGCCGATCACGGCCGCCCAGACCGCGACGGTGCGCTGCCAGGCCAGCGGGTCCTGCTGCGGGGGCGGCGCGGGCATCGCCCCGGGCGGCGGGTCGTCGCGCGTGCCGAGCAGGCTGGTCACCGCCCGGTACGGGTTCACCACCCCGTACCCGAGCTCGGCGTTGCGCCCGTCCGGCGGGTTGTCCGCCGTCCGGGTGAGCCGGTACGCGACCTGCGCCGGGCTGAGGTCCGGGTACGCGGCGCGGACCAGCGCCGCCGCGCCGGAGACGTACGCGGCGGCGAAGCTGGTGCCGCCCTGCGGCTCGGCGCGGTACCCCTGCCCCCGGGGGGCCGGGCCGACGATGTTCAGTCCCGGCGCGGCGATGTCCACGTAGTCGCCGACGACCGAGCTGTCGACGTGCCCGCCCTGCTCGTCGACACCGGCGACGGCGATGACGCCCGGGTAGGCCGCCGGGTACGCCGGCAGGTTCTGCTGCTGCTCCTGCCGGTTGCCGGCGGCGGCCACCACCACGACGTCCTTGTCCAGCGCGTACTCGATGGCGGACTCCAGCTCGGGGCGGGGCAGCGTCACCAGCGACAGGTTGATCACGTCGGCGCCCTGGTCGACCGCCCAGACGATGGCCCGCGCGATCTGCGCCGGCAGGCCCTCGTCCGTCCTGGTCTTGGCATCCGGCAGCACCCGCACGGGAAGGATCTCGGCGGCCGGGGCGATGCCGGTGAACGCCTTGCCGGTGCCCTCCTTGCCGGCGATGATGCCCGCGACGATCGTGCCGTGCCCGGCCAGGTCGCACTGGCCCTGGTTCGACGGCAGGTTGTTGAAGTCCGCCCCGGGGAGCACCTGCCCGCGCAGCAGCGGATGGGTGGCCGACACTCCCGAGTCGATGACAGCCACGGTGACGCCCTCGCCGCGGGTGATCCGCCAGGCCGCCGACGGCTCCAGCCGGGACAGCGCCCAGGGCGTCCCGGGCGGCAGGGTCTCCCCGGTGGGGCCGCAGACGGGGGCGGCGGTCGCCGGCGTGGGCGGCACGACGGCGGCGCCGACCAGCAGCGCCGCGAGTCCACACAGGAGGGACCGGCGGCCCCGCCCGCCACGCCCGCTCACTGCCATCCGCTCCGGCCGGAAGCTCTCGCGCACCGGGAGAGACTACCGCTCCCGCCCCCGGTCAGAAGGCGGCGCTCTCCTCCTCCGGGTTGCCGGCGAAGAGGGCGAGCAGGTCGCCGATCTGACGGTACGACTCCGCCGGGTGGCGGAAGTGGCCGCTGGGATTCACCGTGTACTCGTTGCGCCGCCCCACCCGGGTCCGGCGCAGGTACCCGCCGGCCTCCAGGTCCGCCACGATCGCCTGGGCCGCCCGCTCCGTCACGCCCACCTCGTCGGCCACGTCGCGCAGCCGGGCGGTGGGGTTGCGGGCGATGGCGAGCAGCACGTGCGCGTGGTTGGTGAGGAACGTCCAGTTCCGGGTGCTCCCGTTCTCGCCTGTCGTCGCCATGTCCGACATGGTATGGCCCCGACGGCCCCGGGTAGGCGCCTGCCGCCGCCCGCGACCGACCTCAACACATGAAATGCATATCACGTAATTCTTGACGTGCGTTTCGCTGCGTGTGACCGTGGGTCGACGGCGCGCGTGCCGCGAGTGGCGCCGTTGCCGACGGGTGAAATGGCGAGGTGGTAGGGCATGAACAATTCGAAGTCTTCGATGGACAAGCTGGGCCCCCGGTCGATCGGCCGTGCGCCGGCCGCCGGTTTCCCACCCACCCCGGAGCAGGCCTTCGCCGAGCTGCTCGCCGGCAACCGCCGGTTCGTCGCCGGCACGCCCCACCATCCGAACCAGGACGCCGACCACCGGGCTGCCGTGGCCGAGGGGCAGCACCCGTTCGCGGTGATCGTCGGCTGCTCCGACTCCCGGCTGGCCGCCGAGATCATCTTCGACCGGGGCCTGGGCGACCTCTTCGTGGTCCGCACGGCCGGGCACACCGTCGGCCCAGAGGTGCTGGGCAGCGTCGAGTACGCGGTGACGGTGCTGGGCACCCCCCTGGTGGTGGTGCTCGGGCACGACTCCTGCGGGGCCGTGCAGGCGGCCAGGGCGGCGGCCAGCACCGGCGTCGCGCCGGCCGGTCACCTACGGGCGGTGGTGGACCCCGTGCTGCCCAGCCTCGGCCTGGCCGCCGAGCGGGGAGTCGAGGACCTCGACGAGATCGTCGACATCCACATCGCGCACACCGTCGAGGCGATCCTGGCCAACTCGTCCGTGTTGGCCGCCGAGGTGGCCGGCGGACGGTGCGCGGTGGTCGGCCTGTCGTACCGGCTCAGCGCGGGCGAGACGCGGGCGGTGGCCGCGGTGCCGGCCGGCCTGACCGAGCCGCCGGCCGCCGCCTGACCCGCCCGGCCGCCGCCTGCCGCACCCGGCCGCTGTCTGCTCTGCCCGGCCGCCGCCTGGTCTGCCCGGCCGCGCTGGAGGCCGCCGGCCTCCCCCGCGGCCGCGTCGCCG
This sequence comes from Micromonospora sp. B11E3, assembly GCF_039871625.1. Lineage (NCBI taxonomy): Bacteria > Bacillati > Actinomycetota > Actinomycetes > Micromonosporales > Micromonosporaceae > Micromonospora > Micromonospora sp. B11E3. The sequence continues at coordinate 82,301 of NZ_JBDPMC010000009.1, forward strand.
GCACCCGAACGCGAACGAGGGCCGCCCCGCCCGGGACGGCCCTCGTGCGCGGGTCGGCGTCAGAGCAGCGACATGTGCACGTGGTCGGTGTGGTTGGACGGGCCGCTGTAGGACTTCCAGCCGGTGGCCGGGAACCAGATCTGCCGGTTCCAGATGACGTAGTAGATGCCCAGCCGATCGGCGTTGCGGATGAGGAACGCGGCGAGGTTGTTGCCGTACATCCGGGTGTCGTTGTTGTGCCACGGGCTGAAGCCGCTGTTCTGCAGCGACCAGTCGCAGGCGCGGCCCTTCGGGTGCTCCCACGGCCCGCCGGGGCGGTAGCAGCCCACGAAGCGGTTGAAACCGGCCCGCTTGACCTCCTTGTACGCGTGCAGGGTGCGGGGGGTGATGCAGCCGGAGGTCGTCGGGTCGTTCTCGCTGCACGACTCCGGGCGCCAGCCGCCGTCCGCGGTCCGGCCCGGCGCGATCCGGGCCACCGGGGACGTGGCGGAGACCAGGCCGCCGGTGAAGCCCCGGCCGCCGACCAGCGCGAGGGCCTTCTCCGCGTCGTGCTTCTTCTTGGCCATGATCGCCGTTTGCTTCTGCTGCTCGCGCACCTCGGCGTCGAGCGCCAGCTTGGCCTGCTCGGCGCGGGTCTTGGCCTCGTTGACCCGGGCCAGCTTCTGCGCGTTGATCATGTTCAGCTCGTCGAGGGCGGACGCGCGCTGCACGAACGAGTCCGGGTTCCCGCTCTCCAGCAGCGCCGCCATGGCGCCGATCCGCCCCGTCCGGTACGACTGGGCGGCCAACTCGCTGACCTGCGGGGCGAGGGCGTCCAGCTCGAACTGGGCCCGCTGCACCTCGAGGGCGAGCTGCTGCTGGCGCTGCTTGGACTTCGTCAGCTTCGCCTTGGCCTGGCTGTACTCGCGGTTGGCGGCCTCGATGACGTCGGTGATCAGCTGGGGCTCGTCGTCCTCCTCGTGCCCGGACGGGGTGGGGCCGGAGGGCTCGGCCATCGCCGGGGCGGCCGGTCCGGCGAGGATCGCCAGGGCCGCGAACACGGCCACCACGGGCGTCAACCAGCGGCGTAGGGGTGCCGTCACAGTGTTCCCTTCCCTCGTCCGCCGACCGGGTTAGCTGACGGGTTCGGGGCGGAAGTGGCCCCTACCGCGGTCGCGGATTCACCCCGGTTACCTGGTTCCCCGGCTCGCCTCGCGGCGATTGGGCGGTGGCCCCGCAGGCGCCGCTGCGCGCCTTCGGCGGTGACCGGCAGCGAGGTTACCTGAGAGCACTCCTGCGGATCTACGCCCAGAAGCCCGCCAAATGCGTCATTTCGTAATTGCTTTCGGTAATGGGTGACGCGTTTCGCAGGTCGCACAGTGGGGACGGTCACGCTGAGCAGTCTCACCATGCGATGTCCGTGCTCCCTTCTCGGTCTCCGGGCCGGGACGGCGGGTGGATCGGCCCGGCCCGGAAGCCGTCGTGGGCGCCTCCTCCGCTCAACGCCTCCAGCGCGATTTCCCGCTGACTGGGACGGTGGCCGGTGGTGGGCGTGCGCGGGGTGGGCACGTCGGCGGGGGAATCGCCGTCGGCGGCGGGCCGGCCCGGGCCGGTGCGGCCGGCCGCGGTGACCACGGCGGCCAGGCCGGTCGTCAGCGGTACGGCGGCGATCAGGCCCAGCGTGGCGACCGCGCTGCGGACGATCTCCTGCGCCAGGAACTCGCTCGTCAGGAGCTCGGACACCGGGCGGGAGTCGGCGGTGAGCAGGAGCAGCAGCGGCAGGGACGCACCGGCGTACGCCAGCACGATGGTGTTCACGGTGGAGGCGATGTGCGCCCGCCCGACCCGGGTGGCCGCCCGGTAGAGCTGCAACCTGGACAGCCCTGGGTTGGCGTGCGCCAGTTCGGTCACCGTGGCCGCCTGGGTCACCGTGACGTCGTCGAGCACCCCGAGCGAGCCGATGATGATGCCGGCGAGCAGCAGGCCGTGCAGGTCCACGTCGGCCTGGAACATCGACAGCGTGGTGGCGTCCTCGGTGCCGTACCCGGTGAGGTGGGTGGCGGCGGTCGCCAGGGCGCCGAGGACGCCGGTGAGCACCAGGCTGCCCAGGGTGCCGAGGACGGCCACCGACGTCTGCGCGGTGATCCCGTGGGTGAGGTAGAGCACCACAAACATGATCAACGCGGAGCCGACGATCGCGATCGGCAGCGGCGACCCGCCGCCGCCGATCCCGGGCAGCACGAACGTCAGCAGGATGGCGAAGCTGGCGGCGAGGCCGGCCAGCGCGGCCAGCCCCCGCCAGCGGCCGAACGCGACGATCGCCAGCGCGAACACCAGCGCGAGCCAGAGCAGCGGCTTGCCGCGCTGGTGCTCGGCGATGTTGTAGCTGGTCGCCGCCGGGTCCGCCGGGTCGGTCAGCCGGACCAGGACGATCCGGTCGTCGACGGCGACCGTGGGGGCGCCCGGGCCGGTCGGGATGGGCGTCTCGACCTGTTGCCCGGTGTCCGGCCCCTGCTCGACCCGTACGGTGACCGTGCCGCACGGGCCCGCCGCGGCGGCGGGCCCGCCCTCCGGCGCGTCCGGCTGCGGCGGGCAGGGCTCCGTCACCACCCGGGTCACCGTGCCGTGGTACCGGGGGACGGCCGCCGCGTCGTCGGCCTGCGGACCGCCGCCGCGCGGCCAGAGAAGGATCGCGGCGACCACCGTGAGGGCGAAGAGCGGCAGCACGGTCGCGACGAGGATCCGCCGCACCCCGGGCGGGGTGGGCGGAGCAGCTCGGCTGTGGTCGGCGCCCATCGACGATCTCCAAACGGTGTCAGGCTGGGACGCGGGCCGGCGGCCCGGACGGCGCGGGCGGACGGAGCGGATTCCGGATGACCATCGCCCCGGAATCGTAGCCAGGCCCACCTGCGGGCGCAGAGTGCGCGCCGGATTCCGCCGGTGGTTCGGCGAACGGCGGGCCGTGCGGGGCGGCATGTTGGAGACATGGGTCACGACGCGCACGCGGGGCACGGGAGCCGGGACGCGCCGGGTCGCACCGGCGGCCCCGGGCCACAGGAGGGAGACGCCGGGCACGACAGGCACGCGGGGCACGACCCGGAGATGTTCCGTCGCCGGTTCTGGCTGTGCCTGGCGCTGACCCTGCCGATCGTGGCCACCAGCCACGTGGCGACGGACTGGCTCGGCCGCTTCCCGGAGTTTCCCGGCCGGTCCCTGGTCGGCCCGGTGCTCGGCTCGGTGGTCTTCTGGTGGGGCGGCTGGCCGTTCCTGGTCGGCGCGCTCCGCGAGCTGCGCGACCGGGCGCCGGGGATGATGCTGCTCATCGGGATGGCGATCAGCGTGGCGTACGCGGCATCGCTGGCGACCAGCGTCGGCGCGTTCCGGCTCGACTTCTGGTGGGAGCTGGCCGCGCTGGTCACCATCATGTTGCTCGGGCACTGGCAGGAGATGAGGGCGATCGGGCAGGCCCGCGGGGCGCTCGCCGCGCTGGCCGCCCTGCTGCCGGACGAGGCGGAGCGGGTCCGGCCGGACGGCGACACCGAGCGGGTGCCGGTGGCGGGGCTGCGCGTCGGCGACGTGCTGCTGGTCCGGCCGGGCGGCCGGGTGCCGGCCGACGGGCAGGTGGTCGAGGGCGCGGCCGAGCTGGACGAATCCATGATCACCGGGGAGTCCCGCCCGGTCGTCCGGTCGGCCGGGGACCGGGTCGTCGCCGGCACGGTCGCCACCGATTCGGCGGTCCGGCTGGAGGTGGGGGCGGTCGGCGAGGAGACCACCCTCGCCGGTATCCAGCGGATGGTCGCCGAGGCGCAGCGCTCCAGCGGCCGGGCCCAGGTGCTCGCCGACCGCTTCGCGGCCTGGCTGTTCTACGTCGCCGCCGCCACCGCCGTCGTGACGGTGCTGGTCTGGACCGTCATCGGCCGTCCCGGCGAGGCCGTCGTGCGGACCGTCACCGTGCTGGTGATCGCCTGCCCGCACGCGCTCGGCCTGGCGATCCCGCTGGTCGTCGCGCTCTCCACGGCGGTCGCCGCGCGCTCCGGCATCCTCGTGAAGAACCGGCTCGCGCTGGAGCGGATGCGCGGCGTCGACGCGGTGCTGTTCGACAAGACCGGCACCCTGACCCGGGGCGAGCACGTGCTCACCGGCGTCGCGACCACGGCCGGGACCGGGGAGGACGACGCGCTGCGGCTGGCCGCCGGGGTCGAGGCGGACAGCGAGCACCCGCTGGCCCGGGCGGTCGTGGCGGCCGCCGGGCCCCACGGCGGGGCGGCGCGCGCGGCCGGCTTCCGCTCGCTGCCGGGCCGGGGGGTCCAGGCCACGATCGACGGTACGGAGTACGCGGTGGGGGGCCCGGCCCTGCTGCGGGAGTTGGGCGCGGACCTCCCCGCCGAACTGGACGCGACCGCCGGGGACTGGGCGGCCCACGGCGCCGCCGTGCTGCACCTGGTCCGCCTGCCCCGCACGGTGCTCGCCGCGTTCGCCCTCGCCGACGAGGTACGCCCCGAGGCCCGGGAGGCGATCGCCGAGCTGCGCGCCCAGGGCGTCCGGACGATCGCCATGATCACCGGGGACGCCGGTCCGGTGGCCCGGGCGGTCGCCGCCGACCTCGGCTTCCGGCCCGGGGTGGACGAGGTGTTCGCCGAGGTGCTTCCGGCGGACAAGGACGAGAAGGTCGCCGAACTCCAGCGCCGGGGGCTGACCGTGGCGATGGTGGGCGACGGGGTGAACGACGCCCCGGCGCTGGCCCGGGCCGACGTGGGGCTCGCGATTGGGGCCGGCACCGACGTGGCGATCGAGTCCGCGGGCGTGGTGCTCGCCTCGTCCGACCCGCGCGGGGTGGCCGCCGTCGTCCGGCTCTCCCGGGCGTCGTACCGGAAGATGGTGCAGAACCTCGCCTGGGCGGCCGGCTACAACGTGGTCGCGTTGCCGCTGGCCGCCGGCGTGCTGGCCCGGGCCGGGGTGACGCTGAGCCCGGCGGCCGCCGCGGTCCTGATGTCGGCGTCCACCATCGTGGTGGCCCTGAACGCCCAACTGCTGCGCCGGGTGCGCCTCGGCCCGGGGCGACCGGATCCGGCTCCGGGCGTCCGCAGGTGCGGCGCCGGCCGGGCAGGCTAGCGTGGGTGCGTGCGGGCGGCGGTGCAGGCGACGACCGGGCGGTGGGCCCGGCTGGCCCTGCTGCTCTGCACCCTGGTCGGGCTGACCGCGATGCACACGCTCGGCCACGGCGGGCACGCCGCCGGCGGGGCCCACGAGGGTCACCACCCCGCCGGGTCGCCGGAACCGCGGCCGGTGCTCGTCGCCCACGCCGCCGTGCCGGCCCCAGCCGCTCGATCGGAGCTGTCGGCGTGGTCGGGCGCGATTCACGGCGACTGCCGGGAAGGCGGGTGCGCCCAGGCCCGGCCGCTGCCCGGCGACGGAAGCGGCGGGAGCCTGCCCGGGTGGAGCGTCTGCCTGGCGGTCCTCGGCGCGTTCGGGCTGGCCGTGCTGGTGGCCGTGCTGCTGCTGGCAGGGGCACGGGCCGTCGGGGTGGCGGGCGGCGCGAGCGACGGAGGCTCGCCCGGCCCGCGCGCCCCGCCGCCCCGTCCGGTCGGCCTGCGGCTGGCCGAGATCTCGGTGTCGCGTACGTAGGACGCCCCGCGCGGGTGCCCGGCCCCTGGCCGGTGCCCGGCGCTCCGTGCTGCCCTCGTACGTTCCGACCCGGAAGGATCCGAAGACGATGAGAACCCGTACGACCGCCCGCCGCGCCGCCCTGGCCGGCGTGGGGCTCACCGCCGCCCTGGCCCTGGCCGCCTGCGGCTCCGCCGACGACTCCGGCCACCCCTCGTCCGGTCAGGGAACGCCGGCCGCGACGGTGAGCAGCGGTGCCCCGGCCAGCGAGCCGACCACGTTCAACGACGCCGATGTGATGTTCGCCCAGATGATGATCCCGCACCACCAGCAGGCGGTGGAGATGGCGGAGCTCGCGGAGACCCGGGCCGCCGACGCGGAGGTCAAGAGCCTGGCTGCCCAGATCAAGGGCGCCCAGGACCCGGAGATCGCCACGCTGACCGGCTGGCTCGCCGCGTGGGGCCGGCCGCTCTCGGCCGCCGGCTCCGGGCACGGGCACGGGGCGCCTCCGTCCTCGACCGCGCACGACATGCCGGGGATGATGTCCGACGCGGACATGACGAGCCTGGCGAGCGCGACGGGTACCGATTTCGACCGTCGGTTCCTGACCATGATGATCGCCCATCACGAAGGGGCGATCAGCATGGCGAAGGACGAGTTGGCGAAGGGCGCCAACCAGGACGCCAAGGCGCTGGCGCAGCGGATCGCCGCGAGCCAGCAGGCCGAGATCGACGCGATGAACAAGATTCTCGCCCGGCTGTGACCCAGGTCCGCCCCGCGTCGGAGGTTGCCGGCGCGGGGCGGTCCGTCCGGGCGGTGGGTCGTCAGCCGCGCTTCATCAGGCGGCCGACGGCGGCCATCATCTCGGTGGCCATCTCGTCCGCCCGCCCCTCGGCGGCGCCCTCGTGCATGCAGTGCCGGGCGTGCCCGTCGAGCAGGCCGAGGGCGACCTTGTCCAGGGCGGCCTGGATCGCCGAGATCTGGGTGAGCACGTCGATGCAGTAGCGGTCCTCGTCGACCATCTTCTCGATGCCACGGACCTGGCCCTCGACGCGGCGGAGCCGCGCGAGCAGCTGGTCCTTGCTGGCGGTGTACCCGCGGATGGGGGTGGGCGTCGGTCCGGTCATGCGATCGAGGATAGCGTACCCCTGGGGGGTATGGTACGGTCCTCCATGGCACCGATACCCCCACCCGGTATCGGTAACGCGAACAGGCAGTCGTGCGTCCCGCTCCTACCCCCCGGGGGTATCATGGGGCGCGGTGAGAGGAGAGCTCCGATGGTCACCACGACGTACCAGGTGCAGGGCATGACCTGCGGGCACTGCGTCAACGCCGTCAGCGCCGAGGTCGGCGCGATCGAGGGCGTCAGCGAGGTCCAGGTGGACCTGGCCTCCGGTCAGGTCACCGTCACCAGCGAGCGCCCGCTGGACACCGACGCCGTGCGCGCCGCCGTCGACGAGGCCGGGTACGACCTCGTCGGCGCGTGACGCCGGCCCACCGAGGAACCGAGGTGTCACGATGAACACGGCGACGAAGCTGAGCGGTTTCGCCCTCGGCCTCGCGGCGGTGTTCGGCGCGGCGTACGGGGTCGGCCAGGTCGCCGGCCCCGTCGCCCCGGCCGCCGAGACCCGCCACGACGCCGTCGACGCCGCCCACGACCGCCCCGGCGGGGCGAGCCCCGACCACGCCGACTCCCACGCGCCGGCCGGCGCCGATCCCGCCCACCTGCCGGGCGGGCTGCTCGTCTCCGACCGGGGCTACACCCTCACCCCGCTCGCCGCCCCGGCCGGCGACTTCGCCTTCCGGATCACCGGCCCGGACGGGCAGCCGGTCACCCGGTACGACGTCGCGCACGACAGGCGCATGCACCTGATCGTCGCCCGCCGGGACCTGTCCGGTTTCCGCCACGTGCACCCCGAGATGGCCCCGGACGGCACCTGGCGGGTCGCCTCCCCGCTCGCCGGCCCCGGCGTCTGGCGGGCGTTCGCCGACTTCACGCCCACCGGCGGCCCGGCGCTGACCCTCGGCGTCGACGTCACCGTGCCCGGCCCGCTCGCTGCCCGACCGTTGCCCGCCCCGGCGGCCAGCGCCACCGTCGACGGCTACACCGTCACGCTGGCCGGCACCCCACGGCCCGGCCACGCCAGCGAGCTGACCCTGACCGTGAGCCGGGACGGCGTGCCGGTCACCGACCTCCAGCCCTACCTCGGCGCGTACGGCCACCTGGTCGCGTTGCGCCAGGGGGACCTGGCGTACCTGCACGTGCACCCGGAGGGGGCGCCCGGCGACGGGCGGACCCCCGCCGGGCCCGCGGTGACGTTCTCCGCGGAGTTCCCCACGGCCGGCGCCTACCGGCTCTACCTCGACTTCCGCCACGGCGACGCGGTGCGGACGGCCGAGTTCACCGTCGTCGCCGGCGCGGGGGACGCGACGGCGGCCGGCACCCCGACGGCCGCCCCGGCCGCCACCTCGACCGCCACCGCCACCCCGACCGCCGACGCCGGCCACGGCGCTCCCGGTCACGGCCACGACTGACAGGAGGCAGCGATGACCTCGCCCGCGAAGCCGTTGCAGGTCGCGCCGAACCGGATCGAGTTGGCGATCGGCGGGATGACCTGCGCGTCGTGCGCCGCCCGGATCGAGAAGAAGCTCAACCGGATGGACGGCGTGACGGCCACGGTCAACTACGCCACCGAGAAGGCCAGCGTCTCCTACCCCGACGACGTCACCCCGGACGACCTGATCGCCACCGTCGAGAAGACCGGCTACACGGCCGCCGTGCCACCGCCCCCGGCGCCCGCCGGCGCCGAGCCGTCCGCGGCCGAGCCGGCGGACGAGTTGCGCGGGCTGCGCACCCGGCTGTGGGTGTCGGTCGCGCTGACCGTGCCGGTGATCGTGCTCGCCATGGTCCCGGCCTGGCAGTTCGACTACTGGCAGTGGCTGTCGCTGACGCTGGCCGCACCCGTGGTGGCGTACGGGGGCCTGCCCTTCCACCGGGCCGCGTGGATCAACCTGCGGCACGGCGCGGCGACGATGGACACCCTCGTCTCGATCGGCACCCTCGCCGCGTTCGGCTGGTCGCTGTGGGCGCTGTTCCTCGGCGACGCCGGCATGCCGGGGATGACCCACCCGTTCCGGCTCGACATCACCCGCACGGACGGGGCCGGCAACATCTACCTGGAGGCGGCCGCCGGGGTGACCGCGTTCATCCTCGCCGGCCGGTACTTCGAGGCCCGGTCGAAGCGCACCGCCGGTGCGGCGCTGCGTGCCCTGCTGGAGCTGGGCGCCAAGGACGTCGCCGTGCTGCGCGGCGGGGTGGAGACCCGGATCCCGGTGGACCAGCTCGCCGTGGGCGACCGGTTCGTGGTCCGCCCCGGCGAGAAGATCGCCACCGACGGGGTGGTGGACGAGGGCACCTCGGCCGTCGACGCCAGCATGCTCACCGGCGAGTCCGTGCCGGTCGAGGTGGGCCCCGGGGACGCCGTGGTCGGCGCGACCGTGAACGCCGGCGGCCGGCTGGTGGTGACCGCGACCCGGGTCGGCGGCGACACCCAGCTCGCCCAGATGGCGCGGCTCGTGGAGCAGGCGCAGACCGGCAAGGCGGCCGTGCAGCGGCTGGCCGACCGGATCTCCGGGGTGTTCGTGCCGATCGTGATCGCCCTCGCCGTCGGCACGCTGGGCTGGTGGCTGGGCACCGGCGCCGGGCCGGCGGCCGCGTTCACCGCCGCCGTCGCGGTGCTGATCATCGCCTGCCCGTGCGCGCTCGGCCTGGCCACCCCGACCGCGCTGCTCGTCGGCACCGGGCGGGGCGCCCAGCTCGGCATCCTGATCAAGGGCCCGGAGGTGCTGGAGTCCACCCGGCAGGTGGACACCGTGGTGCTGGACAAGACCGGCACCGTCACCACCGGCCGGATGACCCTGGTCGACGTGCTGCCCGCCGACGGCGAGGACGCCGCCGAGCTGCTGCGGCTGGCCGGGGCGTTGGAGGCCGCCAGCGAGCACCCGATCGCCCGCGCCGTCGCCGCCGGTGCGGCCGAGGCGGGCCCGCTCGCCCCGGTCACCGGCTTCGCCAACGCCGAGGGGCTGGGCGTCGCCGGGACGGTGGACGGCCGCGAGGTGACCGTCGGCCGGCTGCGGCTGCTGCGCGAGCGCGGACTCGACGTACCGGAGGGGGTCGCGCGGGCCGCGACCGACGCGGAGGCCGCCGGCCGGACGGCGGTGCTGGCCGGCTGGGACGGGCGCGCCCGGGGCGTGCTCGCGGTGGCCGACGTGGTCAAGCCGACCAGCGCGGCGGCCGTCGCCGGGCTGCGCGCGCTCGGCCTGACCCCGGTCCTGCTCACCGGCGACAACGCCACCGTGGCCCGGGCGGTGGCGGCCGAGGTCGGCATCGACGAGGTGATCGCCGAGGTGCTGCCGGCCGACAAGGTCGACGTGGTCCGGCGGCTCCAGGCCGAGGGGCGGGCCGTGGCGATGGCCGGCGACGGGATCAACGACGCCGCCGCGCTCGCCCAGGCCGACCTGGGGCTGGCCATGGGCACCGGCACCGACGTGGCGATCGAGGCGAGCGACCTGACCCTGGTCCGGGGCGACCTGACCGCCGCGGTCGACGCGATCCGGCTGTCCCGCCGCACGCTGGCGGTCATCAAGGGCAACCTGTTCTGGGCCTTCGCCTACAACGTGGCCGCCCTGCCCCTGGCCGCCGCCGGCCTGCTCAACCCGATGATCGCGGGCGCGGCGATGGCCTTCTCCTCGGTCTTCGTGGTGGCCAACAGCCTCCGCCTGCGCCGCTTCCGCGCCGCCGCCGGGTGACCCCCGGTGATCATGGAGTTGGCGGCGGTTCCGGTGCCCGAACCTGCCGCCAACTCCATGATCGACGCGGTTCGGCGGGGTCGGCCAAACGCCGCCCCGACGGTGGGCATGGTTGGGCGGTTCGGGGCGGGGTACCTGGAGGGCGTACGAGAACAGGCGGCAGTGGAGGTTCGCATGGGTATCGACGACAAGATCGCCAACGCTTCCGAGGACGCCGCCGGCAAGCTGAAGGAGGGCGCCGGGCGGGCCACCGACGACGAGCGCCTGGAGGCCGAAGGCCGCAACGACCAGGCCGCCGCCAACCTCAAGCAGGCCGGCGAGAAGATCAAGGACGCGCTCAGGAGTTGAGTGCCGCACTCCGCGCCGGGCCGACCCGCGTCGGCCCGGCGCGGGTGCGCCCGGCCCCGTGCCGGATGTCGCCCGACGGGCCGCCGGCGGTCGACCGGCTTCGGCGTACGCCTCGGAGCGCGGCGCTGCCGCGTGCCGCCGTCGGACCCGACGGGCATGCTGGGACCGTCCACGATCGAACGGGGAGACCATGACTCGTCACGCCGCGACCGCCTTCCGTGCCGCCGTTCTGGTGGCCCTGGCGACGCTTACCGCCGGCTGCCAGTCGGCCGAGGACGGCGCCGGAGCGCCCGCCGCCGCGCCGACCCGCACCGCCACGACCGTGCCGACCGCCGGCCCGACGCCGTCCGGGTCCCCGACCGCCGTCACGGCCGCGAACACCGCGCAGGTGTGCCAGGCGGTCGACAAACTGATCCTCGCCGGCAGCAAGAAGATCGCCGCGGACTCGGCCGCCGCGACCCGCGACGAGACGACCCCCGAGGAGTTGAACGCACGGCTCAAGCGGACCCTCGCCGGGCTCGCCGACGACGTACGTGAGCAGGCGGCCCGGGCCGAGGACCCGAGGATCGAGGCGCTGCTCGCGGACACCGCGCGGCGGCTCGACGGGGGTGCCCGCGCCACCAGCCCCGCCAAGTGGATGGGCGAGACGTTCGTCGACATCCCGCCGAGGCTGGCCCGGGACTGCCGCGCCTGACCACCCGGCCTCCGCCTCCGCCCGCCCTCCCTGCTGACGTACGAGGGGTGGGGGCACGGCAGCTACACCACCAGCCCCTGCGTCAGTGGAGCGGTCGACCGGTACCTGGTCTCGCTGGAGGTTCCCACCGCCGGCGCCCACTGCCCGCCGATCCCGCCGGGCTTCCGGTCCTGACCGGGCGGCGGCGTACTCATCGCCGGTCGGTCAGTCGGGCGGCCCGTACCTCCAGGTAGCGCCGCTCGGGCAGGCTGGTCGTGGCCCGGGCCGCGGCCAGGTACGCCTCCCGGGCGGCGCCCGGCTCGCCGGCCAGCTCCAGCAGGTGGGCCCGGACGGCGGCGAGCCGGTGGTGTCCGGCCGTGCGCTCGTCGTCGTCCAGCGGGGCGAGCAGGGCCAGCCCGGCCCGCGGGCCGTCCACCATGGCCACCGCGGCGGCCTGGTTGAGGGTGACCATCGGGTTCGGCGCGATCCGGCCCAGCAGCCGGTACAGGGCCACGATCTGCCGCCAGTCGGTCTCGGCGGCGCTCGGTGCCTCCGCGTGCACCGCCGCGATGGCCGCCTGGAGCTGGTACGGCCCCGGCGGCGACCACGTCAGCGCCTCGGTGACCAGCGCGGTCCCCTCCTCGATCTCGGCCCGGTTCCACCGGCCGCGGTCCTGCTCGGCGAGCGGGACCAGCTCGCCGTCCGGCCCGGTCCGCGCCGCCCGGTGCGCGTCGGTGAGCAGCATCAGCGCCAGCAGCCCGGCCACCTCGCCGTCGTCGGGCAGCAGCCGGTGCAGCTCGCGGGCCAGCCGGACCGCCTCCACGGTCAGCTCCGCGCGCCGCAGGTCCGGCCCGCTGGACGCCGTGTACCCCTCGTTGAACACCAGGTAGAGCACCTGGAGCACGGCCCGCAACCGCTCGTCCCGCTCGGCGGGCGACGGCATGGTGAACCGGGCGCCGGCCGCCTCGATCCGCTGCTTCGCCCGCCGGATGCGCTGGCTCATGGTCGCCTCGGGCACCAGGTACGCGCGGGCGATCTGCGCGGTGGTCAGCCCGCCGACCGCGCGCAGCGTCAGTGCGACCTGCGCCGGCCGGTTCAGCGCCGGGTGGCAGCACAGGAACAGCAGCCGCAGCGTGTCGTCGCCGGCCGGCGGCTCCTCGTCGGGCGGCGGGGCGATCCCCGCGTACGCCGGTTCGCGGACGGCCACCGCGACCTCGCGGTCCCGGCGGGCGCGCTCGCTGCGCCAGGCGTCGGTGAGCCGGCGGGTCGCCACGGTGACCAGCCACGACCGGGGGTGCTCCGGCACGCCGTCGGCGGGCCACTGGAGCGCGGCGGCCAGCAGGGCCTCCTGCACGGCGTCCTCGCAGGCGTCGAACTGCCCGTGCCGGCGGACGAGCAGGCCGAGGACCTGCGGCGCGAGCGTACGCAGCAGGTCCTCGACGGCCGGGCCCGGACCGGTCACATCTCGGTCCCGGCGTCGTCCATCAGCGGCCGGACCTCCAGCACGCCGAACCCCATCCGGACGTCCGGCCAGCGGGCGGCGATCTCGACGGCCCGCTCCGGCGACTCGCAGTCCACCGTGAGGTACCCCGCGAACTGTTCCTTGCTCTCCATGAACGGCCCGTCGGTGACCTCCGTCCGGTCGCCGGTCAGCCGCACCGTCCTGGTCTGCGACGGGTCGGCCAGCGCCTGGCCGCCGACCAGCTCACCGGACTCGGTCAGCTCCTTCATGATCTCGTCGACCTCGCTGAAGATGGCGTTGCGGTCCTGCTCCGACAGCCCCTCGACAAACCCCGGGCGGTTCCAGATCAGCAGCATGTACTTCACGGTGGCACTCCTCGTGTCTCGGCCGCGCCCCGTCGGCGCGTCCCGGTGAGGGGTCGGAGCGGGCGCCGCGGATCCGACACCCCGGCCGGAGAAAGTTCAACCAAAATCCTGCCGGCCGCCGCGCGCCGGTGCCACCGACACGCGCGGCGGCCGGCGGGGAGCGACGCGCAGGGCAGGACCGGCGACGGGCGGGCGGGTCAGCGGCCCCGGGGGCGGCCGCCGCCTACTGGGCGGGGCGGGCGTACGCCGGGGGTCAGCGAGGCCCGCTCGGCGGCCGAGGTTCCCGACGACCAGCCCTCCTCGTCGGAGACGGTGAGCCGCTTGCGGGTGACCCCGGGAAAGAGGTCGTCGAGGCGTTCCCGCACCGCGTCCGCGCGGGCGGCCAGCACCGGCAGCAGCCGGTCGGAGCCCTGCTCCCGGGCCGCCTCCCGGCTGACCTCCTCGGTGGCCGCGCGCAGCCGCTCGCCGATCCGCAGCGCGAACGCGTTCAGGAACGACTCGTCGTACGCCTTCGTGCGCCGGCCGCCGCCCCTCCGCGCGGTCCGGCCGCGCAGCATGGCGGCGGTGGCCTGCACCAGCAGCGAGGTGTAGAGCAGTTCGACGGAGGCGAGGTCGGCCGGGAAGCCGAGCACGGTGGCGAAGCCGAGGTCGTCGGACCAGACCGACTCGCACCGGTTCGCCGCCGCCACCTCCTGCACCAGCAGCGCCTTCGCCCCCGGGCACGGCGGCTCGGTGCCGAGCCGTACCCCGCCGGGCAGGTCGGGCCGCTCGGCGGTCGCCGCCACCAGCGCGGCGTCGATGCTGTGCCGGCTCATCAGCTCCTGCGCCTTGCCGGTCAGCGCCTCGGCCTCGGCGGGGAAGGTGGTCGACTCGGCCTTGGCCAGCAGGGCGCGTACCCGGTCGAGCATCCGCGAGCCGGTGCCGCCGGCCGGGATGGCGGCCAGGGGCCCCGCCGCGCCGGGCGGCGGGCGCAGCACCGCGATCGGGGGCAGGCTCTCCACCAGCGCCAGCACGTCGACCGCGTCGCGCAGGGCCGCGATCCGGTCCGTGCCCTGCCGGGCGGCCCAGGCGGTCAGGTATCCGGCGTCGTCGTCCCACCACACGGTCGCGTCGAGGCCCGCGAGTTGGTCGTCCCACCAGCCCGGCACCGGGCCCGGCTGGCTGCGGCGCTGGGCCGCGGCCAGGTCCACCACGAGCCGCCCGCCGGGCGGGCCGAGCCGTCGGGTCGCGATCCGGGCGAGGTCCGCCGGCTGCCAGCCCCGGGGCCAGAGCCGGGCCACGCCGCGGACCAGCCGCGCCACCAGGGCGGCGTCCACCGCCGCCGGGCCGCCGGGGACCCCGGCGCCGACGACCAGCCGGTCCAGTTGTCGCTCCGCCGCGCGTACGTCGGTGCCGCGCGCCGCCGCGAGGGCGTCGGCGATCAGCTCGTCGGCCTCCGGCACGGGCGTCCCTCCGTCGTTCCTGCTCGCGGCCCGGTGCCGGCGTCTCCGGCCTGGCCGGTGCGGCTCCGCCGGGAAACCGTACCGTCGCCGCGGCCCGCGGCGGGCGTGAGCGCCACCACGGTTGGCCGGTGCCCGCACCTACCGTCGCGGCGCGACCCGACTCACCTGGCGGGCTCGGCCTCACGGGGAAAGGACGCCCAGATGTGCTTGGCGTGCGGGGTGGCGTACCAGCCGACGTCGAGAGAGAACGCGTGGGCGAGCTGGAGGCCCCGGCCGCCGGCGCCGAGCGGATCGGTGTCGCCGAATTCGGGTACGGTGCTCAGGTCGTGGTCGGCGACGTCGAGGATGAAGACGTCGTCCGCGCAGAGCAGCCGTACGGTGGTCGGCGGAAGCCCGTGCTTCAGGGCGTTCGTGGCCAGCTCGGTGGCGACGAGCACCACCCGCTCCGGGATGTCGTCGAGCTGCTCGCCGGCCCCGAGGGCATGGCCGGTCAGCGCCTCGTGCAGGGAGGCGCGGAGCCCGCGCAGCTCGGCTCCGGTGCCCAGCTCCCAGCGCTGGAGTTCGGTGGCGTGGGGCGGTGGCGGCGAGATACGCAACGATCCCATGATCTCGGTTTACCCTCGGTAGTCGCGACTCACACGGGTCGGGCCGGGTCGATGCCACCGTCTTTCCGCCGGGCAGCACCGGCGGCGGTGGAAACGTTTACGCCGGGGGCGGCGGGTGACCGGGGTGGGAACGGGGCGGTATCCGTAACGCCACCGACACGGACCCGACTGCTGGAGGCGCGTTCCGCGGGTCACCATCTACAGTGAGCCGTTCATGGGTTCGTCAGACTCGACGGGGAAGAAGCATGACTGGTCCGAAGGTCAGTGTGGTGGTGCCGGCGTACAACTCCGGACCGCACATGGAGAAACTGATCGACTCGCTGCTGCGCCAGTCGTTGCCGCCCGAGCAGTTCGAGGCGGTCTTCGTCGACGACGGCTCCACCGACGGCACGGGGGCCCGGCTGGACGAGCTGGCCGCCGCCCACCCGCACCTGCGGGTGGTGCACATCGACAACTCCGGCTGGCCGTCCCGGCCCCGCAACATCGGGGTCGCCCACGCCCGCGGCGAGTACGTCTTCTTCGCGGACGACGACGACTGGTTCGGTGAGGAGGCGCTGGAGCGCCTGTACGCCTACGCCGCCGAACACGACGCCGACATCGTGATCGGCAAGATGGCCGGGTACGGGCGTTCGGTGCCGCGCGAGCTGTTCCGGAAGAACCGGCCCGACGCCACGCTGGCCAACGCGCCGCTGATCGACAGCCTGACCTCGCACAAGCTGTTCCGGCGGTCCTTCCTCAACGAGCACGAGATCCGCTTCCCGGAGGGGCGCCGCCGGCTGGAGGACCACGCCATGGTGGTCCGGGCGCTGCTGCTGTCCAAGCGCACCTGCGTGCTGGCGGACTACGTCTGCTACCACCACATCCGGCGGCAGGACGCGGGGAACCTGACCGCGGGCAGGCTCGACCCCGTCGGCTACTTCACCAACCTGCGCGAGGTGCTGGACATCGTCGACGCGCACCTCGAGCCGGGTCCGCTGCGCGACCGGCTGCACCGCCGCTGGCTGCGTAACGAGATCACCAGTCGGCTGCGCGGCAAGCGCCTGCTGGAGGCCCCGGAGGACTGGGCCGCGGCGGTGGCGGCGGAGTGCGGGAAGGTGATCCGGGACCGCTTCGCGCCGGGTGTCGCCGCCGGCCTGCCGGCGCTGCAACGGGCGATCACCGCCCTCACCGCGCAGGACCGGCTGTCCGACCTGCGCCGGGTGGCCGAGTGGGAGGCGGGCATCCAGGTCCGGGCCCGCCTCGACCGGTACCGCGCCAAGCGGGGCACCCTCACGCTGGCCGTCACCGCCATGCTGGAGTCCGGCGACCAACCGGTCACGCTCGACGTCGCGGGCGACCGCCGCCGGCTGGTGCTTCCCGTGGACGGCGTCGACCCGGAGATGCTCGACGTGACCGGCCAGTTGGCCGGGGCGCGCGTCGACGTCGTCGTCGGGCGCAAGGGGGGCGGCGAGGAGTTCTTCCTGCCCGTCGAGCGCAGTACGGAGGAGCTGCCCGTCCCCGGCGCCGGGCCCGGCAGGGTGCGTCTCGTCCACCACGCCACCGCCCAGCTGGACCTCGCCACCCTGAACTCGGGGCGCACCGAGGGCACCTGGCTGCTCAAGGCGCGGGTCAGCGAGAACGGCTGGACGGTGGACAAGCGGCTGCCGCTGACGCTGCACTACGCCGCCGACGGGGCCGTACCGATCCTGCGGAAGGCCCGGGTCGGCCCGCGCGCCCGGCTCCACCGGGCCGTGCGGCGTCTGCTCGGGCGCTGACACCGACCTCCGGCGCCCGCCGGTGCCCTCGCCCGGACCGACGGCTCGGGCGTGAGCGGGAACCATTTCTACCGGAGGCGTTGAGAAGGCCTTTACGCGAACACCCCCCTCGGCAAACCGCCGAGGGGGGTGTTCGCGTTGGAGCGCTGGCGTGCTACAGCCTCGCGCACTGCCCGGTGGCCGGGCCGCGCACCGTGTTCGGCCGGTTGTCGTTGCCCGGGGCCGGGCTGTTGCCCGAGCATCCGAGCGGGCCGCCGATGGTGTTCGCCGCGACCACCACCGGCTGGCTGCCGGTGTTGCCGGTCAGGGTGACCGGGCCGCCGACCGTGACGGTGTCGAGGCGTACCCCGCCGCTGTTGGCCGTGAGCGACACCGGGCCGATCACCTTGCCCCGGCTGATCTCCACCGCACCGGTCGCGCCGCTGACGGTGACCGGGCCGGAGACGATCGCGCCGTCGAGCTCGAACAGCACCGGACGGGTGGCGTACACCGGGCCGCCGATGGTGCCGCCGTCGACGATCAGCGAGGCGCCCGGGTCGACCGTGACGGGGCCGCCGATGGTGGCGTTCTCCAGGCAGGTCAGGCCCGCGGTGACGACCAGCGGCTTGTTGTACGCGCCGGTGATCGTCGTGGTGCACTGCGGCCCGGCCTGCCCGACGGCCGACCGCGGCTGGGTGTCCGCGGTGACCGGCGAGTTCGCGGCGAAGTAGTTCACCAGCATGGTGAGGTCGTTGTCGCCGGTGGTCGTCTTGTTCGTGCCCTGCCCCAGGGCGGCGAAGTTGTCACCGCCGGCGGCGAGGAACGAGTTCATCGTGACCCGGTAGGTGGCGGCCGGGTCGAGCGGCGTGCCGTTCAGCTTGATCGAGGTGATCCGTGAGCCCTTGGGCGCCTCGGGGTTGTAGGTGTAGTAGAGGCCCTTCGACACGCCCAGCCACAGCACCGGCCGGGACGCGCCGTCCGGCTGCCACTGCTCCTCCAGCGCCTGCTTGACCTGGGCGCCGGTGAGGCTCTTGGTGACCATGTCGTTGGCGAACGGCTGGACCGCGAAGGCGGCGGCGTAGGTCACCGTGCCGTCGGTCCCGTACAGCAGGTCGGCCCGCAGGCCACCCGGGTTCATGAACGCGATCTGCGCCCCGCCCCGGCCGGCGTCCCTGGTCTGGGAGAGCTGCACGTCGGCGATGAAGTTGCCGAGCGCCGACTCCTTGCCCCGGTCCTCGTTGCCGTTGGTGTAGGCCCGCTTGACGTCCGCCGTGATCTTGCCGAGCGGCTGCTTGCCCAGCTCGGCGGCCTTGGCCTTGGCGGCGGTCACGATGTCCGCCACCGCCGGGTCCTGCGGCGCGCCCACGACGTCGACCAGCGCGGCGTCGGCCGAGGTGACCGAGCCCGTGTTCGGGTCGAAGGTCAGCAGGACCTTGCCCAGCCGCTTGCCGTAGTCCTCGGCCTGCACCACCGGGCGCAGCCGGTCCGATCCCGGCACCGGGAGCTCGAAGGCGTACGGCTGGTGGGTGTGGCCGCTGAAGATGGCGTCGATGGTCGCGTCGACCCGGGTGAACCTGCCGAAGACCGGGTCGTTGGCCAGCGCCTCGGCGGAGGCGATGTGCTCCGTCGCCGCGCCCTCGTGCGCGAGCAGCACGACCACGTCGGCCTCGCCGTTGTCCGGGTTGCCGTCCTTGAGCTGGCCGGCGACCAGGTTGGCCTCGGCCACCGGGTCGCGGAAGGTCAGGCCGGCGATGCCGTCCGGGTTGACCAGCGACGCGGTCTGCTCCGTCACCACGCCGACGAAGCCGACGCGGACGCCGCCCACGGTGCTGACGGAGTACGCGGGCAGCGCCCGGGTGTCACCCCGGTACACGTTGGCGCCCAGGTACGGGAAGTCGGCGCGGTCGGACACCCGGCCCGTCAGGTCGGCGATGCCCTTGTCGAACTCGTGGTTGCCGACCGCCGAGGCGGCCAGGCCGGCGCTGTTCAGCGCGTCGATCGTCGGGTTGTCCCCGTCGATCGCCGAGATGAAGGTGGACGCGCCGATGTTGTCGCCCGCGGAGACGAAGGCGGTGTTCGGGTTCTGCGCCCGCAGCTGCCCGACCAGGCCCGCGACCTGCGCGGCGCCGCCGACCGGCTGACCGCCACTGGTGGCCGGGGACTCCAGCCGGCCGTGGAAGTCGTTGATGCTCAGCAGCTGGAGGTCGACCGGCTTGGCCCGGGTGCTGAGGCCCACCACGAGCGGGTTGTGGTCGCTGGCCCGGTACGGGTTCGCCTCGTAGAACGCGGCCAGCCCGTCGTACTGGAACGCGAACGACTCGACCGCGTTGATCTGCCACACGTCGACCCCGGTGACCCGCATCGCCAGCGACGGCGAGGCGAGGGCGTGGTCGAGGGAGCCGGACTCGCCGCCGAAGACGTAGGTGGCCTTGCCCGTGTCGTTCAGGTCGCGGTACTCGGCGTCGTAGAGGACCTGCATGGGGTCCTCCTGGGTGTACGCGTTGAAGTCACCCAGCAGCAGCACGTTGTCGGTGTCGCTGTCGTCCTTGACCTGCTCCACGAACGCGGCCAGCGCCCGCGCCTGCCGGACCCGGTCGCCGTTCCACGAGCCCTGACCGTCGCCGGCGTCGGCGTTGTCGCCGGTGCCGGTGCCGCTCTTGGACTTGAGGTGGTTGGCCACCACGATGAAGGTGAGCTTGCCCGCGGTGAACGCCTGCGCGATCGGCTCGCGGGCGTTGAACCAGACGCTCTCGTCGTTGACCGAGCGCGACGGGCCGGTGGGCTGCACCTTCGCCGGCTTGAAGATGATCGCCGTGGTGATGAAGTCCTGCTCGGCCGCGCTCGGCAGCTCGGCCGGGGTGCGGACGTAGTCCCAGGTCCCCGCGCCCGCCGCCGTGTTCAGCGCCGCCACGAGGCGCTTCAGCGCCTGCTGCGGGTCGCTCGCGTCGAACCGGACGGAGTTCTCGATCTCCTCCAGCGCGACGACGTCGGCCCCGAGGGCGTTGATCGCCGAGACGATCTTCGCCTCCTGCTTGGCGAGGGCGGCCTCGTCGTCCGCGCCACGGGCGTCGCCGCCGAAGTGGACGAAGTAGTTCAGCACGTTGAAGCTGGCCACCCGCACGTCGCCGCCGACGTCCACCGGACCGGCGGTACGCGGGTTGGTGGCCTTGAAGCTGGTCCGCTCGGCGGCGGGGGTGTCCGCGCTGACCGGCGTGGCCGGCTGGAGCCGCCACTCGCTGAAGCTGTACGACAGCACCGACGGCCCGAACGCCTCGACGGAGTCGCCGACGCGCAGCGGGTTCGCCTTGGACAGGTACGGCGGCAGCAGCCCGGCGGTGGACAGGTTCGTGGTCTTGCCGTCGTCCACCAGGATGCGGCGGAGCTTGTTCGCGGCGGCCACCTGCTTCGCGGCGTCCGTGCCCGGGCGGGCGACGTCGGTGGGGTTGGCGGCCGGGCGGTCACCGGCGGCGAGCACGACCTCGCCGTACCGGTTGGTGTTGTAGACCTCGGAGACGGTGAACTGGCCGACGGGTGCGACCCGCATCGACTCGACCGACTCGCGGGCGGCGTCGTCCAGCGGCAGGCTCACCGGGACGGGCGCGGGCAGGGCCACGTTCTGCTCGCAGACCTGCACGTCCGTCTTGCTGGCGATGCTCAGCTGGGTCAGGCCGTTGAACTCGCTCGCGGTGCCGCTGACCCGGACCCGGTCGCCGATCGCGACCGACGGGTGGTTCGCGGTGTTCGAGGTGAGGTAGACGAAGATGCCGTCGGAGGCCGTCCCGGCGGCGACGGTGCGCTCGCCGCCGCTGCCCGCGGTCTGCACGTAGACGCCGTTGTAGCCGCCGGTGCGGTGGTCGGCCGTGACCACGCCCTCGACGGTGGCCCGGGTGCCCGCCGACGGCGTCGCCGTGCCAATGCCCTGCACCTCGGCGATGGTGTGGTCGACGGTGACCGTGCAGCCGGTGCCCGGCTCCGGGTCGGGGGTGCCGCCGCCGTTGCGGGCGCCGAACGTGTTGGGGGCGGGGGCCTGCCAGGTGCCGCCGACCTTCTGCAGCGAGTCGCCGACCAGGGTGGTGCTGGTCTCGGCGACCCCGATGTCGGTGCCGGCCAGCCCGTTGGCCGGGCCGCCGACCGCGGTGAACGTGCCCTCGTAGGTGAGGAACTCGGCGACCGCGCCGGTGGGGGAGACCAGGGCGACGCCGTCGGGGGAGCCGTTCTGGACGCCGTCCGTCGGGTAGCTCGCCACGACCACGCCCGCCTCGGGCACCGCACCGCTCAGCGTCCTGGTGTTGTACACCGCGCCGCCGTTGCCGTTGTAGAGGACGACCTGCCAGCCCGTCAGGTCGAAGCCGACGGGGGCCTCGATCTCGACGGCCTCGCCGGTGTCCGTGCCGGCGTTGTCGTAATGGATCTCACTGATCGTCGGCGTCCCCGTCGCCTGCTCCGCGTGGGCGGTGGCCCCAGTGGAGAGGACGAGGGCGGTGCCTGTGGCGAGGACGATCGAGGCGTTCTGGATACGTTTGCGCCTCTTGGGGTTCATCAAACCGAGCCTCCGATGCGGAATGGGCCGGGTGGAGAATAGATGCTTTCGGTGTCCCGGTGAGAGCCACCAGATGTACAGATCGGCCCGACGGTGAGCGCGGGAGCCGGGCGCACTGCCGGTGGCGGCTCGTCCGACCGGCGCTGCGGCCGGAGCCCGGTGGCCCGGGCCGGGCCGGGGCGTGACCGGCCACGGACACGGCCGCCGGGCCCGATCCAGTGTGGACCGGTCCCGGCGGCAGCGGGTCAACGGGGTGGACCGACCGGCGGAACCGGGATCCTTGGCAGCTCAGGCACTCGACACGCCGAGAGAACCGCACCTGGGCCGCCAACGATCACCGCTCCGTCCGCCTCGACGACGGAGCCGGGCGCAGCCGGCCGCAGGCGACCAGTTCGACGGTGAGGACGACCGCGACCGCCTCGACGGCGAGGAGGCCGACGAGGACGAACAGTTGCGTCACGCCGGCCGCGAGCGGGCCCGCCCCGCCGAGCAGCACCCCGACGAACGCCCCCGGCAGCGTCACCAGGCCCACCGTGCGGGTCTGGTCCAGCGCGGGAATCAGGGCCTGTCCCGCCGTGTCGCGGCACACCAGCAACACGGCGTCGCGTGGCAGGAAGCCCAGCGCCAGGGCGGCTTCCACCTCGCCGCGCCGGTCGGTCAGCTCGTCGAGGGCGCGGCGGCCGGCCAGCGAGGTGGCCGTCATCGCGCCGCCGATCAGGATGCCCGCCACGGGGATGATCGCGATTCCGCGTACCGGGACGAGGCCCGCCAGCAGCAGCCCCGCCACGACCGGCAGGCTGCCCGCCACGATCGGGGCGGCCGCCCACCAGCCCCACGCCCCGGCGGTGATCCGCCGGCCCGAGGTGCCGGCGGCGACCGCGCACATGAGGGCGACGAAGGCGGCCGTGGCCCACAGCGACGCCACGATGGCGGCGATCAGCAGTGACACCGCCCCGAGTTGGACGGCGGCTCGGACGGCGGCGACGGCGATCTGCCGGCCGTGCCCGAGCCGTCCGACGGTCGCCACGAGCGCGGCCAGGGCGGTGAGCAGGACGAGCGCCACGGCCAGCTTCGGGCCGGCGACCAGCATCGTCGACGACATCCGGTCAGTCTTCCGCGTGCCGCGGACCCGGCGCGCCGGCCCCCGCCTGTAGCGAACCCGCGTCCGCCCGCATCCGGCGGCGCCGACGGCCGTGCCGCCGTCCCGGCCCCCACCGCCTACCTCCATTGGCGCCGACGGCCGTGCCGCCGTCCCGGCCCCCACCGCCTACCTCCATTGGCGCCGACGGCCGTGCCGCCGTCCCGGCCCCCACGAGGACGGCCCGCCGCCCCGGGCGGCGTTGCCCGGGGCGGCGGACCTGCTGTCGCTCTGTCGCGGTCGTTAGGGCTTGAGCACCACCTTCAGGCACTCGTCCTGCTTGTTCTTGAAGATGTCGTAGCCGTGCGGGGTGTCCTCCAGCCGCATCGTGTGCGTGATGATGTAGCTCGGGTCGATCTCACCCTTGCGGACCCGCTCCAGCAGCGACCGCCAGTAGCGCTGCACGTGGGCCTGGCCCGAACGCATCGTCAGCGAGCGGTTCATGAACGAGCCCATGGGGAACTTGTCGATGAACCCACCGTACGAGCCGATGACGGAGACCGTTCCGCCGTTGCGGCAGCTCAGCACGGCCTCGCGCAGCGCGTGTGGCCGGTCGATCTCCGACTTCACCGCCTGCTTGGCCCGGTCGTACGCGTACAGCGCCGCCGACGCGTGGTGCCCCTCCGTGCCGACGGCGTCGATGCACGCGTCCGGGCCGCGGCCGGCCGTCATGTCCCGCAACGCGTCCATGACGTCCGTCTCCTCGTAGTTGATGATCTCTGCGCCGCACTTCTCCCGCACCATCCGCAGCCGGTACTGGAACCGGTCGATGACGATGACCCGCTCCGCGCCGAGCAGGAACGCGCTCAGGGCGGCGAACTGGCCCACCGGCCCCGCGCCCCACACGGCGACGATGTCGCCGCGCCTGATGTCGCACATCTCGGCGGCCATGTAGCCGGTCGGCAGCACGTCGGACAGGAACAGCACCTTCTCGTCGGGCAGGTCGTCCTCGATCTTGAGAGCGCCGACGTCGGCGTACGGCACCCGCGCGTACTGCGCCTGACCGCCCGCGTACCCGCCCAGCATGTGCGAGTACCCGTAGATGCCGCCGGGGGCGTGGCCCATCGCCATCTCGGCGATCGCCGCGTTCGGGTTGGAGTTCTCGCAGATGGAGTACAGGCCGCGCTGGCACGAGCTGCAGTTGCCGCAGGCGATCGGGAACGCCGCGACGACGCGGTCCCCGACCTTCAGGCCGTCCCGTACGCCGTGGCCCAGTTCCACGATCTCGCCCATGAACTCGTGGCCGAGCACGTCGCCCTTCTTCATCGTGGGGACGAAGCCGTCGATCAGGTGCAGGTCAGAGCCGCAGATCGCCGCGGAGGTGATCCGGACGATGGCGTCCCGCGGGTTGAGGATCTTCGGCTCGGGTACCTCTTCGACCGCCACGTTGTTCGGGGCGATCCAGCAGGTGGCTTTCATCGCGTCCTCCTCTTACGCGCGCGGCATCGCCAGCGGCTGCGCCGGACGCTGCTTGATCTGCTGTTGCATGTTCGTGCCGTCGGGGCTGCCGTCCGAGCGGGCGATCTCGCCCGTCTCGATCACCTGCTTGAACCGCCGCAGGTCGTCGCAGACCTGCTGCTGCGGGTTCTCGCCGAAGATCCTGGCCAGCGCCGCGCCGAACATCCGGCCCGGCGGCGCGTACTCCAGGTCGACCCGGACCTCCGTGCCGCGCCCGCCGGCCGCCGGCACGAACCGCACCGACCCGGAGTTGGGTACGGTCGCGCCGTCGACCGAGCGCCACGTGATCATCTCGTTGGGGCGGTCGGCGACGATCTCCGCGTCCCACTCCACCCGCCTGCCGCCCGGGGCCTTGGCCGTCCAGTGCGACCGCCGGTCGCCGATCGTCCGGACGGACTCCAGGTGGGACATGAAGCGCGGCAGGTTCTCGAAGTCGTGCCAGAACCGGTACGCGTCCGCCGCGCTGCGGTTGATGGTCACCGACGCCTGCACCCGGCTGGGCGCGTTGATCTTCCTGCCCCGGGTGACCTGGATGGCCGCGTAGAGGTCGACGGCGGTGATCCCGGCGAGCGCCCAGGTCGCGTACATCAGGCGGTTCCGCCGGTCGCCCCGCCGGTTCCGCATGGCCGTGGTGCTCGCGGCGAGGTCCACGACGTCGCCGGCGACCCGCGTCCACGCCCCCCAGCCCGTCCGGCGCGGGATCAGCAGCACCGCGGCGTGGCCCAGTTCCCGCAGCCCGGCGGCCTGCAGCACCGCCTGCGCGGGGCGGGAGTCGTCGACACCGCAGAGCCGGCTCACCCGCGGCCGCGCCGCGAGGGTGGCGACGCCCAGGCCGAGGCTGAACCAGCCCAGGAACCGCGCCAACCCCTGCGATCTGCGGCTCTGGGCCTCCCGCTCGATACCCAGGGCGTCGGTCACCGACCGGACGCCGATCGTGCTCCTACGGCTCATGTTCCTCTCCCCGATCCGACAGTGGCGGTCGCTGGTCGCCGCGCCGGCACCACGCCGACAGTCACATCCTCGCAACCCGCTGTGTCTGGCAAGGCTGGATTTGCGCATCCGGGCCCGACGCCGCCGCCCGGCACCCGGACGGGCTCAGGCGCGCGCGTCACCCGCCGGCCGTCTGACCAGGGCGCCGCCGTGGTCGGCCGTGGCTCCTGCCGCCTTCCCGGAAGTGCTCAGTCCGTCGGCGGCCAGACGTCGCCCCACTCGGCGTCCCGCGCCCGCCGGTAGCTGTCCCCCTGCCGCTTGGAGACCAACTCCTGCCGGGCGCCGGCGTCGCGTGCGCAGACCTGGAGGGTCACCAGACCCTTGCGGAAGGTCGGGTGCCGCAGGATCCGGCCGGCCACGGGCAGCGGCTGCCGTCGCGCGGCGGCGACGTAGGAGAATTTCTCGTCCTCGTAGCCGAGCTGCCCGTCCTTCAAGCGCCGGTGCAGGGCAGAGCGGTTGACCCGGGCGGCGAAGTGGCACCAGTCCGCGGTCCCGGACAGCGGGCAGGTCCCCTGGTGCGGGCAGGGCGCCAGGACGGTGTGCCCCGAGTCGGCGAACGCCGACCGGGCGTCCAGCACCCGTCCGTGGCCGGCCGGCGTGCCGGCCTCGACGACCACGACCAGCGCGCCGGCCGCCGCGGCCTGGGCGACCAGCGCCGACCGGTGCGCCGCCGGCAGCTCGCCGAGGACGTAGGAGACGGTCACCAGGTCGGCGGCGGGCAGCTCGCCGTCCGGATCGAAGCGCCACTGGCGCCAGGTCGCCGAGCGCAGCGCGGGGTGGCCGGCCCCGGCCGACAGCCGGCGGCCCAACGCGAGCGCCTCGCTCACCTGGTCGAGCACCGTCACCGACTCCAGACCGGGAAAGACCTGGCTGGCGGCCCAGGTCGCGGCCCCCGTGCCGCCGCCAACGTCCAGGTGGCGACGGGGCCGGAAGTCCGGCACCACCTCGGCGAGCTGGCCGAGCGCCGCGCGGACGGCGGCGAAGGTGGCCGGCATCCGGTACGCCGCGTACGCCGTGACGTCCGTGGTGGACGTGAGGATGGGACTGTGACCCACCCGGCCGGACCGGTACTCGTCCATGAGCCGGCGCACCGAGGCGGACAGCACCTCGGCGCGCGCCGACGTCAACGCCGACGCCATGCTGTTCCGTAGGTCGTCGGGCAGGTCTGCCATCGGGGTCGCGTCTCCGTTCGGGTGATGTCCGCTCAATTCTCGCAGTCCGTGACGGCGGTCCTGCGGTCGATCTCCCTCCGGCTGCCTCGGTTCGCCCTCCGGCGCCAGCCGAACATCGACGAAGGGCGGCCGCCCGGTGTTCCGGCGGGCGGTGCCGGATCCGCTGACCCTCGATGTCAGGGAGATGTCCGGCCGCCCCTCGGCGACAGTGTTCCGCGTTACGATCCAATGGCCGGCTTCACTGCGACAATGGCGGCACGAAGGCGTGCGCCCTGGTGCATTCCGGCGCTTCGTGCCCGGCGCGGCGCTCCATTCTCGCCTGGGCCGACCTATCCGCGTTCTGCGGGTGGCCTCGGAACGGAACGGGAGCAGATGACGGACGACAGGTTCCCCGAGTGGGGCAGGCGGGTCTACGCGGAGTTCCACCGGCTGGTGGAGCTGGTCGAGTCGATGGTCCTGCGGCCGATGCGCAATGGCTGGCAGTTGCCGCTGCTGTGTCTGGTCTCCCGGCCGGGGGCCGGCTCGCCGCTGGCGATGATGGCGCACGTGTTCGCCGGCGAGGAGCGCCGGGTCCCGCACGTCCGGATGAGCGCAGCGGGCCAAAACGTGCGCACGCTGCTGCACGAGGCGTACACGGGGCTGGCGGCCGGGAACTTCGGCGGCGCGGATCGGCTGCGGTTCCGCCACTACGCGCTCGCCGACGGGCTGATGCAGGTCGACCTCTCGGGGGTGCCGACGAACCGGCGGCGCCGGGAGTTGGCCCGGCAGTTGCGGCAGAGCATCTGGCAGCGGGCGCCCTGGGCCGGCCAGCAGGCGCCGCCCGACGTCGGCGGCTGGCCGGGCCTGCTGCTGTGGTTGGCCCTGGGTGTCCTTCCCGGGCTGATGTTCTGGCTGCTGACCACCGGTTGGTTGTTCGGCGCGGGCCGCCGGTTCCGCTGGTTCATGCGCCAGCAGTACCTCGCGCCCAAGCTCGCGGCGGGCGACTTCTTCACCTTCGCCAGCCGGTTGACGGTCCCGTCCCGGGAGACCGAGGATCAGGAACAGATCGACCTGCTGCTGGTCCATGCGTTCCTGCAGGACCTGCGCGTCGACTACCGCCGCTGGCCCTGGCGGCTGAAGTCGTGGCGGCGCACCGCGTGCCCGGTCCTCCTGCTGGACGACATCGCGCCCGACAACGGCGGGTACGCCCTGGTCAGGCTGATCAACGCGGTGCGCGACGAGACCGGCCAGTCCGACCCGCTGCTGGTCGTCACCGACAGCCACGACGTCCCGCCGGACGGGCTGGCGCCGACCGACCCCGCGGTCGCCGGCCAGTTGGTGCCGCTGGACGGGGTGGAGGGGGCGTACCGGGCCTGGCGCAGCGGGCTGCCCCGGGCCCGCCGGGCCCGGGAGGACAACGCCTGGTACCTCCAGGTGGAGATCCCGCCGGCCGACCTCACGCCGTACCGGCACCGGCTGTCCCGCATCGTGCCGCCGAAGCCGCCGTGGCTGGCCCGGCCGGTGGCGCTGGTCGCGGTGGCGGCCGTCGTCCTGGCCGCTGTCGGCGTCTGGCAGATACCCGACCAGGTGGGCAGGCTGCGGGCCGGCTGCGAGTGGCCGCCGACGGCCTCGGGCGGCCTCGTCCGCACGGCGGTGCGCGACGGCCAGTGCGTCGGCTACAGCGATTCCGAGCGGCAGATGTTCAGTACGGACGAGTCGCTGCTCGACGTCCAGCGGAGGATCTTCGACCAGAACCGGAAGGTGGAGGCCGCCTGGCGGGTCAAGAAGACGCACCCCCGGGTCACGCTGGTCTACTTCGGTTCGCTGACCAAGCCCGACGCCCTGCCGGGCGAGGAGACCTTCGCCGGCGAGCGGGAGGAGCTCCAGGGCATGGCGGCGGCGCAGAGCCGGGCCTATCTCGAGGCCAACAACGACCCGGCCCACCCGTACCTGCGGATCGTGGTGGCCAACGCGGGCCAGGAGATGAGGTACTCCGCCGACGTGGTGCGGATGCTGTCGGCGCTGGCCGCGGAGGAGCCGACGGTGCTCGGGGTGGTCGGGCTGGTGGAGAGCCGCAAGGCGGTCCAGGACGCGATCCGGGCGCTGGGCAACCTCGACCTGCCCGTGCTCGCGCCCACCCTGTCGGCCGACCGGATCGCGGACGCGTCGAGCAGGTACCTGCAGATCTCCGCGCCCAACATCGACGAGGCGACGCTCGTCCATGAGCACGCCACCCGGGTGCTCGGAAAGAAGAAGATCTTCAACTACTACACGTTCGGCCGGGTCGACCCGGGCGTGGGCGCGCAGGACGACCTCTACGTCAACACGCTCCGCGACGGACTCCGGGCCCAGTTCGGCGAGGGGAACTACCAGGAGACGTACTGGCGGAACGGCGTCGACCTCACCCCGGTCTGCGCGGACAGGTACCCGGACGGCGTGGTCTTCTTCGGCGGGCGTTACACGGAGTTCGGCGCGTTCGCGAGCAAGCTCGCGCAGGCGTGCAGCGGCCGGGTGCCGCAGCTGATCGGGGACGACTCGGTCAACCGGTACCTCGCCAACGCGGCCGCGCGGGCCGTCGCCCCCGACAACCTGCCCCTGGCGTACGTGGCCAAGGGCGAGCTGGCGTACTGCCACCGGCTCTTCGGCGCGAACGACGTCGAGCGGCGGTCCTTCCTCAGCGACGTGCGGGAGATCCTGTCGATGTGCAGCCCCAACAGCCCGATCGGCGAGCGGGTGGGCCTGGCGTACGACGCCACCCGGCTGCACCTGGCGGCCGTCCAGAGCATCGCCGGCAACCTCGCCGGCTCCGCCGGCCGGGAGTGGGACCCGACGGCGATCAGCCCGACCAGCGTGTACGTCGCGATCCGTGACGTGGCGAACCCCGCGTACCAGGGGGTGACGGGGCTGCTCCGGTTCGACGCCAACGGGATCGCCGACCGGAAGCGCCTGACCCTGCTCTGCGTGCCGAACATCAAGGAGGCGTTCAGCTCGCCGTCCGACGTGCCGAGGGAGATCGACCGGCACCCGAGCGACTCCGAGGAGGACAGGCGGTACGGCACCCCGTCGCCCGTACGTCGGCCGTGCACGAAGGACGGGTGAGGCGGCCGCCGACGGCCCGGGTGTGACGCGGCGTCGTCGCCGCGCCGTAGGCGGCCCGGTGAACGCGGTCGGAACACGGGCCGGCCGCTTGCTCTCCGTAACATAGTCCTAATGGTTGTTACAACTGACCACTCAGGCGGCCCGGCCCTTGTCCAAACGGGTGTGCCCAGCGCTGACCAGGGCCGACGGCCGTGGCGGGCTGAACGGATGTCCATTCTCTACCCTTCGGTCCCTTGTAGGCCCCTCGCGTACTCTGTGGCCGGCATGGCGCGCACTGTTCGTCGCGTGTTGCTATGGGGGAGCTGGTCGACGTGGAACGTGTCGGAAGTCCGTTCGCCCAGACTCAGGTTGGCTGTAGCGTCCTCGTCCTCGCCGACAACGAGGTGACGCGTCGGGGTCTCCACGACATGCTCGGCTCGCTTGATCTGGTGGCTGAGGTGCATGCGGTGGTGGCGGATCTGGAGCGGTTTCCTGCTGGTCGTTCTTTTGACGTGCTGGTTGTGGCGTGTGAGGACGTGGGTGTGGGGAGTCTGGATGGGGTTGTTGAGGCGGCGCATCGTCGGGGGGTGAGGATTCTGCATCTGATCGGTCGTGGTGGGGCGTGTCTGGATGCGGTGACGCGGTTGCCGAGTAATGGGTTTTTGATTCAGGACGAGGTGACGCGGGAGGCGTTGGGGCAGGCGTTGGGTCGGATGTTGGTGGGTGAGGTGCCGATGCCGGCGGTGTTGGCGAATCGGTTGTTGGAGCGGGCGCGTGGGGCGGTGTCGCAGGAGCGGGTGGAGGGTGTGCGGTTGACGCCGCGGGAGCGTGAGACGTTGGTGTTGTTGGCTGAGGGGTTGAGTAACAAGCAGATCGCTCGTCGGATGTTGATCAGTCAGCATGGGGTGAAGCGGCTGGTGGCGAGTGTGTTGTTGAAGTTGAACTGTTCGAACCGGACGTTGGCCGCGGCGGTGGCGATCAAGCGGGGCCTGCTCGAGAAGGCGTG
Source organism: Micromonospora sp. B11E3 (assembly GCF_039871625.1). Classification (NCBI taxonomy): domain Bacteria; kingdom Bacillati; phylum Actinomycetota; class Actinomycetes; order Micromonosporales; family Micromonosporaceae; genus Micromonospora; species Micromonospora sp. B11E3. The sequence goes on from NZ_JBDPMC010000009.1 coordinate 112,682, forward strand.
AGATCCGCCCCGGCACCCCCGGCTCCCCGCACCGTGGCCCCCGGCGGACCTCCCGGCCTGATCGTGGCGTGACCTCCGGTGTCCCGGTGACGCCGATCGGGCTGCCCGAATGGTCAGCGTTCGCCTGAAGCTCCGTCGTGGGACCGTTGAGGGACGAAAGGGGTGGCGCGACGAGCGAACGGGGCCGCCGGCGGCCCCGTTCGGCGCGCGGCGCGGTCCCGAGGATTCGCGCGGCGTCCGACGAGGTCGATCACGAGTGGCTGCGCCGCGCTTCGGGCCCTCGTCGTCGGCCGCCCCTCCTCGTCGCTTCCACTGAGGAGTACGCCGTCATGCCGATCGAAGTTCGCGTACCCACGATCCTGCGCAGCTACACCGGCGGTGCGTCGACCGTCGAGGCCGCCGGGGAGACCCTGGCGGACCTGCTGACCGACCTGGACGCCCGGTACTCCGGCGTCCGGGGGCGCCTGGTCACCGATGCCGGCGCGCTTCACGGAATTCTCAACGTCTATGTCAATGGCGAGGACGCGCGCCAGCTCGGCGGCCTGGGGGCCAAGGTGTCCGACGGCGACATAGTGGCGATCCTGCCGGCCGTGGCCGGGGGTGCGCTTGGTTTCGCCGCCGCGGCCGCCCTGATCGGTCACCGCGTGCCCGTCCGGTCGACGGAAGCCGCGCGGGTCATTCACGAGCGCCCACGAGCGCGGCATTGACAGGTGGCTCCTGGCGGGCGGCCACGAGCGGCGGCGAGGGTTCGCCCTCGGCCGCCCACGGCGGCGACATTCCGTGCGAGTTTGGTTCGGCCCCCGTACATTTTCCGGTGGCCCGTTTGTCGCGGGCATTTAAGCTCGGGTAGGGTGGCCGGCGTTGAGGCCGCCGCACCCATGGCGGTCATCGTTCCGTCGATTCCGGAAGTGAAGCTCGGACGGGTGTGACGGAAAGCGGAATGACCGCGATTGTTTCGGTGCTCCGTGGTCCCCTGTTCGACGGTCGCGGCGTGGTCGCCTGTGATGTCTGCTTTGACGGTCGTGCCGGTTCCCGCACCCAATGATCGGGTGCGTCCGTGCAAATCCGGCAAGACCGGCGCGGGTACGGCTCGATCGGGCGCCGAACGGTGGCCGTCAACATAGCCAGATGGCTACAAGTTACTCGCCGATCTGGGCGCTCTCGTGCCGATCGGGTATAGCCACATGAGCCGTGCCGCTCTTCCTGCGGCTCGCCATAGAGTTGCCCCATGACGCAGGGCGCGCCACGTCTCGCAGGCAGGACGGCTTTCCTCGTCGGCAGATGGGGTGGCATCCCCGTCAATGTGGTCTCGGCGCACGCCACCGACGCGGACCTATTGACGTCGCCCGCGCTACTGCGTCCCTTGCGGTGTAGCGATATCGACATCATGAGGGAGACGACGTCTGGGGGGACATCTGCATCGACCCGTACCCGTCGACCGTAAAGGCGAATATCGCCAATCACCCGACGCTGACGAGTCCCACCTGCTGCGGCCTCGAAAAAGGCATTGATTTGCTCGCCGTCTGAGCGCCGTAGAGGCGGGTGTGCCCTCCGGCTTCAGCGTCCACGGTGGTGGCTGGGTTCAACTAATCCCGGCCGGCTGCCGATAGGCAGGGGTCAGCCCGATACGACGATGACCGCCGCCGACAGACGGTCCGCGACTCATTGGCATATCCAAAGGTCCGCCTGGAATGCAGGTGGAACTCGGCAGCAAAGGGTGTCCGATCCGCAATGAGCGAGGAAATCGTTGAAGCACGCTACCCGATGACTCCCACCCAACAGGGGGTCATGTTCCAGAGCGACTTCGGGGGCAGGCCAGGGCTCTTCCACGTGCAGGTGGAGCTCCAGGTCGATCAGGAGCTCGACGTCGACGCGTTCCGCCAGAGCTGGGTGCACGTCATGGATCGCCACGCCGCGCTGCGCACGGGCTTCCGCGACCTGCAGAGCGAAACCCCGGTGCAGGCAGTGCTCCAACGGGTGGACGTTCCCTTCACCATGGAGGACTGGCGCGGGCTGAGCGTCGAAGAGCAGCGGGGCCGACTGCGGTCCTACAAGCAGCAGGACCTCGCGAAGGGCTTCTCCCTGGAGGAGCCGCCGCTCTGGCGACTTCACGTCGCCCGGCTGGACGAGGCCAGCTACCAGATCGTCTGGAGCCTCCACTACATCATCCTCGACGGGTGGAGCCAGGCGATCATTCTTCGTGAGGTCGAGTCGTACTACGGCCACCTGACGGCCGAGCAGCCGCTGGACCTGCGGCCGGCGACGCCGTACCAGGAATACGTCCAGTGGCTGGGCCGCCAGGACGTCGATCAGGCCGAGCGCTACTGGAGCGCCGAACTGGAATCGGTCGCACCGGCCGCGCCGCTGCCGATGGAGCGGAAAGCCCCCGCCGGCGGGGAGCCGGGCGTCGAGGCGTCCCTGTCCGACTACGACCAGGTCAGTCTTCTGCTCGACGAGGAGGAGACGGCCCGCCTGTCGGCGGTGGGGGAGCAGCACGGCCTCTCGCTCGAGACGATGATCCAGGGTTGTTGGGCCCTGCTGCTGAGCCGCTACACGGGGGCGACGGAGGTCGTCCTCGGCGCCACCGTGTCCGGTCGCTCCGGTGACCTGCCCGGAGTCGAGCAGGTCGTGGGTCTGCTCATCAACACGCTGCCCATCCGTGTCCGGGTGTCGCAGTCCATGCCGTGGGCCGAGTGGATGCGTTCCCTGCAGACCCAGTACGCCCAGGTCCAGCAGTACGAACACAGCCCGTTGCTGCTGATCCAGCAGTGGAGCGAGATCGGCTCGGGCAACGCCCTGTTCGAGAGCGTCGTCTCCGTCGAGCCGGGCGTCCAGGAGGAGTCCGGCCGATCCCTGGCGATGGCCAGGCGCCGCGAGGAGCTCCGCGTCCCCTACTCGCTGAACGTCGTCGTCACTGCCGGCAAGCGGTTGGCGATCACGATCCACTTCGACACCCAGCGCTTCGACGGCGGGACGGTCGAGGGGATGCTGGGGCACCTGCGCCAGGTTGGCTCGGAGCTGGTCCGGCTTCCGCATGCCGTGCTGGGGCAGATCTCCGTGCTCACGGCCAAGGAGCACGCGCGGCTCGTCTACGAGTGGAACGACACGCAGAAGCCGTACGGCCGGGAACTCTGCATGCATCAGCTGTTCGAGCAGCAGGTGCGGCGGTCGCCCGACGCTCCGGCCCTGTTCTTCGACGAGCGGAGCTGGACCTACGCCGAGATCAACCGGCAGGCGAACCAGATCGCGCACTACCTGAAGGGCCTGGGTGTCGGCCCCGGGGTCCACGTCGCGATCCTGATGGAACGCGCCATGGAGATGATCCCGGCCCTGCTGGGCATCCTGAAGGCGGGCGGCATCTACGTTCCGCTCCAGACGAGTGCCCCCGTCAAGCGTTGGCACGGGATCCTCGACTCGCTGGACATCACCTGCATCCTCACGCAGCGGGCCCTGGTGCCCGCGCTCCTCGGGGCCGATCCGCTGCCCGCGCTCGCCCACATCGTGTACCTCGACGACGCCGACGAGGATTCCGAGCCCCTGCAGCCGCACCCCTACCGGCTGCACGCGCCGGCCGACATCGTCGGCATGCCGCAGGACGACCTGCCGCTCCAGGGCTCCTCGCAGGATCTCGCCTACATCATCTTCACGTCCGGCTCGACCGGCACCCCGAAGGGGGTCATGGTCGAGCACCACGCCGCGATCAACCTGATCGAGTGGGTCAACAACACGTTCGCCGTCGGCCCCGACGACCGGCTGCTGTTCATCACGTCCCTGAGCTTCGACCTCTCCGTCTACGACATCTTCGGCGTCCTCGCGGCCGGCGGCTCCATCCGTCTGGCGTCGAGCGAGGACATCAAGGAGCCGACGCGTCTGCTGGACATCCTGGCGACGGAGCCGATCACCTTCTGGGACTCGGCGCCCGCCGCGCTCATGCAGATCGTGCCCTTCCTGCCCGCCAGCGGCGACGCGGCGGGACAGGTCGTGTCGAACTCGCTGCGCCTGATCTTCATGAGCGGCGACTGGATCCCGGTGAACTCGCCGGACATCATGAAGGCCGCGTTCCCCAACGTCCAGGTCATCGGCCTGGGCGGCGCGACGGAGGCGACGGTCTGGTCCAACTTCTTCCCGGTCCACCAGGTAGACCCCGCCTGGACCAGCATCCCGTACGGCAAGCCGATCCAGAACGCCAGCTACTACATCCTCAACGAGAACCTCCAGCCCTGTCCGATCGACGTGCCGGGCGACCTCTACATCGGGGGCGACTGCCTGAGCCTCGGCTACGCCCAGGATCCGCAGCTCACCGCCGGCAAGTACATCGCCTCGCCCTTCAGCGCCCAACCCGGCGCCCGCATCTACAAGACGGGCGACATGGCCCGGTGGCGCGCCGACGGGAACATGGAGTTCCTCGGGCGGACCGACTCGCAGGTCAAGATCCGGGGCTACCGCATCGAGCTCGGCGAGATCGACACCGTGCTGAGCCGGCACCCCGTGGTCAAGACGGCGGCGACGCTGGTGCGTACCGACCAGCCCGGCGGCGCCTCCCTCATCTCCTTCGTGGTGCTGGACCCGCTGCGTACCCAGTCCGCGGTCGAAGGGGAGGAGGCGGGACTGCTCGACGACCGGCTGCAGCACTGGCAGCAGGTCTACGACGCCTTCGACGAGCTGGAGGTCGCGCCCACCGAGGACGGCGCCGACTACTCGGGCTGGAACAGCAGCTACACCGGCCAGGCGATCCCGCTGGAGGAGATGGAGGCATGGCGGCAGGACACCCTGGCCCTGGTACGCGCCTACCGGCCGCAGTCGCTGCTGGAGATCGGCTGCGGCACCGGCCTGCTGCTCTTTCCGCTCGCCCCCGACTGCGTCCGCTACTACGGCACCGACTTCTCCCGTTCGGTGCTGGAGTCCGTCCGCAGGCGCCTGGACGGGATGCCGCAGCTCCGGGACTCCGTCACGCTGCTCCAGCGGCAGGCCGACGACCTGGCTGACCTGCACACCGAAGCCGTCGACACGGTCCTGGTCAACTCGGTCATCCAGTACTTCCCCGACATCCACTACCTCGTGCGTGTCCTGAACGGCGCCCTGGAACGGGTCGACCCCGGCGGGCGCATCATCGTCGGCGACGTGCGCAGCCTCCCGCTGCTGGAGGCCTTCGCCGCCGCCGTGGAAGTCGGCCGCGCGTCGGACGCGACGTCCCGCCAGCAGCTCTGGCAGCGGGTGCAGCAGCGCGTACAGCAGGAGAAGGAGCTGACGCTCGACCCGTCCTTCTTCCGGGACTGGGCGGCGAGCACCGGCCGCATCTCCCGGGTCGAGATCCGCCTCAAGCGCGGCCGTCACCTCAACGAGCTGACGCAGTTCCGGTACCAGGTGGTGCTGCACGTCGGGAAGCCGGTCCCCGCCGACCAGGCCCCCGAGCCGCCGGCCGCCCCGGAGCAGGACTGGTCCGCGGCGGGCCTGACCCTCGCGGGCCTGCGCGAGATGTTGGAGCGGGACCGGCCTGACCGGCTCCGACTGCGCGACGTGCCCAACGCGCGCGTCGTCACGGCGACGCACACCCTGCGCTGGCTCAAGGGCGATTCGAGCCGGGAGACGGTCGAGGCGTGGCGGGCGCAGGCCGCACCCGCCGACGGCGTGGACCCGGAGGACGTCTGGGAACTGGCCGAGCAGCTCGGCTACGACGCGACGATCAACTGGGGCCGCCACGGTGTGGACGGCAGCTACACGGTCCTGCTGCGGCGCGCGGATGCCGAGTGCGTCGAGGTGGACGAGGAAGAGCGGATCGAGCCGGCCGCGAGTGAGGACGAGCCCGACTGGCAGCGGTACGCCAACCACCCGCTCCGGGCCGAGATCGAGGATCTCCTGCTCCCGCAGATCAAGGCGTACCTGCAGGAGCGGCTGCCCGACTACATGGTGCCGGCCGATCTCGTCGTCCTGGAGAACCTGCCGGTCACGTCGAGTGGCAAGCTGGACCGCCGGGCCCTGCCGCTGACGCAGGCCCCACAGCCGGTCGGCTCGGGCGCCTACGCGCCGGCCCGCACCACGACCGAGGGACTGCTGGTCTCGATCTACGAACAGGTCCTGTCGCGAAGCCCCATCGGCATTCACGACGACTTCTTCGAGCTCGGCGGCCACTCCCTCCTCGCGGTGCAGCTCGCCGCGCGTATCCGCCGGGTCTTCTCCGTCGACCTTCCCGTGCGGACCTTCTTCGACCTCCCGACCATCGCCCGGATCGGGCCCGAGCTCCAGCGACTCCAGCAGGAGGCGCAGCCGCTGCAGTTGCCGCCGCTGGCCGCTGTGCCCCGGGACGGGGCGATGCCGGCGAGCTTCGACCAACAGCGGCTCTTCTTCCTCGACCGGCTCAACCCGGGCAGCACCCTCTACACCATCAACTGGCTCATCCCGGTCTCGGCCGCCGTACCGAGGGGTGTGCTCGAGGCCGGCCTGCACGAGATGATCCGCCGGCACGAGACCCTGCGTACCACCTTCCGCGAGGAGAACGGCCAGGTCTGGCAGATCGTCGCGGACGACTGGCAGGTCGAGCTGCCGGTACTCGATCTCTCCACGGTCGCCGCCGACGAGCGCGTCTCCAGGGCCCAGGAGGAGATCCGTAGGCAGTGGGCGGAGCCCTTCGACCTGGCGCGGGGGCCTTTGCTGCGCAGCATGCTGATCGGCCTCTCGGACACCGAGCAGCTGCTGGTGTTCAACGCGCACCACACGGTGTTCGACGGCTACTCGATCGGCCTGTTCGGTCAGGAGTTCCTCGAGCTGTGTCACGCGCTGGCCAACGACGCGCCCAACCCGCTGCCCGAGTTGGCGGTCCAGTACGCCGACTACGCCGTGTGGCAGCAGAACTGGCTACGCGAGGAGTGGATCCAGTTCCACCTGGCGTACTGGAAGGAGCAGTTGGCCGAGGCTCCCGACCTGCTCACCCTGCCCACGGACTTCCCGCGCCCCGAGGTGCAGCGGTACCAGGGGTCGTTCCTGCGGCGTGAGCTCTCTCCCGACCTGACCGAGAAGATCAAGCAGTTCAGCGGCGAGGCGCAGGTAACGAACTACCTCACGATGCTCGCCAGCGCCGCGGTGCTGCTGGCCCGCTACAGCAGGCAGGACGTGGTGGTCATCGGCGTGCCGATCGCCAACCGGCACCGCGTCGAGCTGGAGCCGGTCATCGGCTTCCTGGTCAACACCGTCGCCCTGTGCGTGGACCTGCGGGACAACCCCAGCTTCTCCGACGTGCTGCTGCAGGTGCGCAAGCAGTTGTTCGACGCGCAGGCCCACCAGGAGATCCCGTTCGACCGGGTCGTCGAGGCGCTGCGGCCGGAGCGCAACCTGAGTTACAACCCGATCTTCCAGGTGATGGTCGCGGACGAGAGCATTCCGCTGCTGGAGCACGCGCCGGATTCGGTGCAGGCGGCGCCCTGGATGCGCGACCTCGTCGAAGAGGGCATGAGCCTGGGCATCTCGCGCTTCGACCTCGTGCTCATGGTCCGCGAGGAGGCCGAGGGGCTCCGGCTGGGTTTCGAATACAACACGGACCTGTTCAAGGAGCGCACGGTCGCTCGGATGGCCGACCACTACCAGGTGCTCGTGGAGTCGGCCCTGGCGCAGCCCGAGCAGCGCGTCCAGCAGTTGCTGATGCTGCCCGAGGCCGAACGCGCGCAGCTCGTCGACCAGTGGGGCGGCGCCCGTACGAACGACACCCCGCAGTTGGAGTACCTCCACGAGTCGTTCGAGGCGCAGGCCAGGCGGACGCCGGACTCGATCGCGCTGGTGTACGAGGAGGAGCAGCTCACATACGCCGAGCTGAACGGCCGTGCCAACCAGTTGGCGCACTGGCTCCAGAAGCAGGGGGTCGGCCCCGAGGTGCTGGTCGGCCTGTGCATGGAGCGCTCGGCCGAGGTGCTCGTCGGCCTGCTCGGCGTCCTGAAGGCCGGCGGCGGGTACGTGCCGATGGACCCCGGTTACCCGCCGGAGCGGCTGTCCTTCCTCATCGAGGACGCCGGGCTGAAGCTCATCCTGACGCAGTCGCACCTTGAGGAGCGGCTGCCGGCGGAGGGCGTTCCCACGCTCAGCCTGGACACCGAGTGGTCGTCGGTGGCCCAGGAGTCCCGGGAGGCTCCGCGGACCGGGCTGACTCCGGAGAACCTGGCGTACATCATCTACACCTCGGGCTCCACCGGTCAGCCGAAGGGCGTGATGGTGGCGCACCGCGGCATCAACCACATCGTGCCCTGGCAGCGCGAGCAGGACTGCTTCGCCCGGCGGCAGCACGTGCTGCAGGTCGCGTCCTACAGCTTCGACTTCTCGGTCTGGGAAATCATCATGCCGCTGCTGAAGGGCGGCACCCTCTACATTCCCAGGCGGGGCCTGCACATGATCGGCTCCGACCTGTACGACGTGGTGGTCGAGCGGGCCATCGAGAACCTGAACTTCACGCCGGCTGCGCTGGCCACCCTGCCGAAGGCCGACCTTCCGCACCTGCGCACCCTGGTCGTCGGCGGTGAGGCGTACTCGGCGGAACTCGTCCGCACCTGGGCGCCGGGGCGTACGTTCTTCAACGTCTACGGCCCCACGGAGACGACCGTCATCGTCACCGGGGCGCGCATCGACGAGAACCTCGACGTGCTGCACATGGGCCGGCCGATTCCCAACGTCGAGGCATACGTCCTCGATCGCTACCTGCAGCCGGTGCCGATCGGGGTGCCCGGGGAGCTGTACCTCGGCGGTGTCGGTGTCGCGCGCGGGTACCTGAACCGCCCGGAGCTGACGTCGGAGATGTTCGTCGCGAATCCCTTCGGGGAGCCCGGCAGCCGCCTGTACAAGAGCGGCGACCTGGTGCGGTACCTGCCCGACGGGAACATCGAATACCTCGGGCGCATCGACCAGCAGGTGAAGATCCGCGGGTTCCGGATCGAGCTGGGTGAGATCGAGAGCGCGCTGGTCGAGCACCCCCAGGTGGAGAGCGCCACGGTGCTGGTGCACGAGGAGGCGAACACCAAACGGTTGATCGCCTACGTCGGCTCGCCCGAGAAGCTGTCGCCGGAAGACCTGCAGACCTTCCTGAACGAGCGACTGCCCAGCTTCATGGTGCCCACGGTCTTCGTCCGTCTGGACCAGCTACCCCTCAACTCCAGCGGCAAGATCGACCGGCGGGCCCTCGCCGCCATTCCCTGGGAGCAGCACGCCGTTGCTCGCATCGGGGAGTACACCGCCCCGCGCAATCTCGTCGAACAGCAGTTGGCGGAGATCTGGGGGGCCGTGCTGGGCGCGGCCGACCGGGTGAGCGTCCACGACAACTTCTTCGCGCTGGGCGGCGACTCGATCCTGAGCCTGCAGGTCATCTTCCGGGCCAAGCAGGCCGGTCTGCACGTCAACGTCAAGCAGTTGTTCCAGTACCAGACGATCGCCGAGCTGAGCCATGTGGTGGTGCGGCAGGACGCGGCGAGTGTGCAGGCCGAGCAGGGTCTGGTGACGGGGCGGGTGGAGTTGACGCCCATCCAGTGGTGGTTCTTCGCGCAGGAGTTCGACCGGCAGGAGCACTTCAACCAGTCCGTACTGCTGGACGTGCCCGCGGAGTTGACGCCGTCGCAGTGGCAGCGGATCCTGCTGCGGCTGGTGGAGCACCACGACGGCCTGCGGGCGCGCTACGTCCGGGGCGAGGACGGCTGGCAGGCCGAGCTGGCCGCACCGCCGAAGGCGATGACGTGCCAGGTCTACGACCTCTCGTTCGCGCCGGCCCAACGAGACCAGCTGTTGGACATCGCGCAGCAGGTTCAGGGGAGCCTGGACCTCTCCGAGGCTCCGCTCTTCCGGCCGGTGCTGTTCACGGGTCTCAAGGATGGTCGGAACCGGCTGCTGCTGGCCGTTCACCACCTGGTGGTGGACGTGGTGTCGTGGCGGGTGATTCTCGAGGATCTGGCGGCGCTGTCGGAGCAGGTGCGGCAGGGCCAGGAGTTGGCGCTGCCGGCGAAGTCGAGTTCGTGGCAGCAGTGGGCGGGCCGGCTGCGGCAGGAGGCGTCGAGCGAGACGACGCTGGGCGAGCTTCCGTTCTGGCTCGAGCAGGTCGAGCCCACGCAGCCGCTTCCGCTGGACGGCTCGGACGGTGACGACACACTCGGTCGCAGCCGGGTGTGCGAGGTGAGCCTGGGCCGGGAGGAGACGCACGCTCTGCTGCAGGACGTTCCGGCGGCGTTCAACACGCGGATCAACGACGTGTTGCTGACGGCGGTCGCCGCGGCGCTGGGGTCGTGGACGCAGGGCTCGCACGTGCGGGTGGATCTCGAGGGTCACGGTCGGGAGGACCTGTTCGACGACATCGACCTGTCGCGGACGGTGGGTTGGTTCACGACGATCTCGCCGGTGCGGCTGCCGGTGCCGTCCGCCGCCGACCCGGTGGAGGGGCTGAAGGAGATCAAGGAGCTGCTGCGCCGGCGGCCGCGGCAGGGCATCGGCTACGGGCTGCTGCTCAACAGCCAGTCCGACGCCGCCGCCCCGCTCCAGCAGGCTCCCGCCGCCCAGGTGAGCTTCAACCACCTCGGAGCCTTCGACGGAGCCGACAGCTTCGCCGCCGCCTACGAGGCCGTCGATTCGGACATCGCCGGGGAGAACCACCGCCCCTATCCGATCGAGATCGTGAGCCTTGTCCAGGACGGCGAGCTGCGGATGCGGTGGACCTACGGCGAGGCGGCGCACCAGCAGGAGACGGTCGAGCGGGTGGCCCGGCAGGCGCTGGAGGTGCTCAACCGGCTTGCCGGTGAGGCCCGTCGGCCGGACGTCAGCGGCTACAGCCCGTCGGACCTGCCGGTGGGCGGCCTGAACCAGGCGGAGATCAACGAGCTGGTCGACCAGCTGCGGGTGCTGCCCGTGTGGACGGACAGCGAGCTGGCCCGCCCGTTGGAGGACGTCTACCCGCAGACCCCGCTGCAGCAGGGCCTGTGGTTCCAGAGCCAGTTCGCCCAGGGTCAGGGCCTCTACCACGTCCAGATGATCCACGACGTCGACCTGGATCTGCAGGTCGACATCTTCCGCCAGAGCTGGGCGGAGGTCATGCGGCGCCACCCGATCCTGCGGACCAGCTTCTGGTCGATGCCCTCACACGAGGCGATGCAGTTGGTCTGGCGCCAGATCCCGGTGCCGCTGGAGGTGCAGGACTGGCGGTCCGACCCGCCCGAGCGACAGCGGGAGCGCCTGGACGACTACCTCGAGCAGGACCGCATCCGGGGCTTCGACCCGTACGAGATCCCGCAGTGGCGGATGCTGCTGGCCCGCACCGGCGACGAGGACTACCAGTTCGTCCTGAGCATGCACCACGCCATCCTCGACGGTTGGAGCTACACCCTGCTGCTGTCCGAGGTCGTGCAGTGCTACGAGGCGCTCAGCCACGGCCGCCAGGACATCGCCCAACCGGTGCGCCCCTACCGGGACTACGTGGCCTGGCTGGGCGAGCAGGACATGCAGGAGGCCGAGCAGTACTGGCGCGGGATGCTGCAAGGGGTCGAGGAAGCCGCCCCCCTGAGCATCGAGCGGCACGACGTGGCGGCGGCCGCGGAGACGAGGGAGCACGTCGAGACGAGCCTGCTCTTCGGTGAAGAGGAGAGCCTCCGTCTGCAGGAGCTCGCCCAGCGTCACCGGCTCACCCTCAACACCGTCATGCAGGGCTGCTGGGCGCTGATGCTCAGCCGCTACGAGGACACGGAGGACGTCGTCTTCGGCATGGTGGTCTCGGGACGGCCCGCGGAGGTCCCCGAGGTCGAGCGGACCAGCGGCCTGTTCATCAACACCCTGCCGCTGCGCGTCCGCGTGCCCGCGGAGACAACCCGGCTCGACTGGATGCGGGGCCTGCAGGAGCAGAACTTCCAGCTGCGGCAGTACGAATACAGCCCGCTCGACCAGGTGCAGCGCTGGAGCGGGCTGCCCTCCGGTGCCGAGCTGTTCAACACCCTGTTCGTGTTCGAGAACTATCCGGTGGAGCAGCCGCGCGACACCGCACTGCGGCTGACCAAGCCAGAGCGCTCGGAGGAGCGGATCCACTATCCGTTGGGCGCCGTCGTGGTGCTGCGGGGCCAGCAACTGCACATGACCGTGCAGTACGACCCGCGGCGCTTCGAGGGGGAGACGATCGACCGGGTAATGGCGCATTTCCGGTACCTCTGCGCCCAGATGGTCGAGTCGCCCGAGGCTCCACTGGCCCAGTTCTCCATCCTCACCGAGCAGGAACGTCGCCAACTGCTTCAGCAATGGAACACCCCGTCGGACGACTCGGACATCGGCGCGGACTTTGATCTGGCGGCCATCGCCGAAGGTATGGAGCAGTCAGCCGACCCGGAGCTTCTCGCGCAACTTCTTGCGGAGATCCAGGGGCTCTCGTCGGACGACCTACTCGCACAGATCCAGGATTCGTCGCCTGCTGCAGAGAAGAGTGAAGCCAATGAGTGAGCGTCTCCCTCAGCAAATGTCGCAGCTCTCTCCGGAGCAGCAGAAGCTGTTGCGTCTGCGCCTCGCGCAGATGAAGCAGCAGCAGGCGGAGCGCCCGTCGTGTTTCCACGAACTGTTCGAGGAGCAGGCCCGGCGCTTCCCGGATCGCGTGGCCGTGGTCTCCGGGGACGCGCAGCTGAGCTACGCCGCCCTCGATCGGATGTCGAACCAGCTCGCCCACCTGCTTCGGAGCCAGGGCGTCGGGCCCGAGACGCTGGTCGGGCTGTGCGTCCCGCGGTCCCTGGAGATGGTGGTCGGCCTGCTGGGCATCCTCAAGGCCGGTGGCGCCTATGTTCCGCTCGACCCCACGTACCCGCGTGAGCGTCTCGCGTACATGGTCGCGGACTCGCAGGCGCGCGTGCTGCTGACCCGGCAGTCCCTGGCCGAGCTGCTGCCCGACTCCGGCGCGACCCTGCTGGACGTCGAGACGGTGTGGCCGCGGTTGGCCGACCACCCCGCGGACGCTCCCGCGATCGGGGTCACCCCGGACAACCTGGCCTACGTGATCTACACGTCCGGTTCCACCGGGCAGCCCAAGGGTGTCCAGGTGCCGCACCGGGGCATCCGGTTCATCTCGCAGTGGCATCGGGACAACTACGGCCTCGACACGCCGCGACGGGTCATGCAGGGCACCCCGCTCAGCTTCGACATCTCGGTCTGGGAGATCACCATTGCCCTGCTCTCGGGCAGCGTTCTGGTCCTGCCCCCGGCCGACCTGCGGATGATCGGCGGTGACCTCGCCGACTTCGTGATCGAGCAGGCGATCGAGAACATCTCCATCACTCCGTCCGCCCTCGCCACCCTGCCGCCGGCATCGTTGCCGTCGCTGCAGTTCATCAGCGTCGGTGGCGAGTCCTGCCCCCTCGACCTCGCCCGGGCCTGGGCCACCGACCGCGCCTTCTTCAACGGCTACGGCCCGACCGAGACCACGGTCGGTGCGAGCATCGCCCGCTACGGGAAGGACCTGGAGCGGATCCACATCGGCCGGCCCATTCCCAACACCCAGGTCTACATCCTCGACTCGCGCCTGCAACCGCTGCCCGTCGGCGTCGCCGGGGAGCTCTACATCGGCGGCAGCGGCGTGACGCGCGGCTACCTGGGACGGCCCGATCTGACCGCCGAGGTCTTCATCGCCGACCCGTTCGGCAAGCACCCGGGTGGCCGCCTCTACAAGACCGGCGACCGCGCCCGGTTCCTCCCGGACGGGAACATCGAGTTCCTCGGCCGGATCGACCACCAGGTGAAGATCCGTGGCTTCCGGATCGAACTGGGTGAGATCGAGAGCGCGCTGTCCGAGCACCCCCAGGTGCAGAGCGCCGCGGTGCTGGTCCACGAGGAGGCGAACACCAAACGGCTGATCGCCTACGTCGTCGCGCGGGAACCCCTGTCCCTGGACGCGGCACAGGCCTTCCTGGGTGACCGGCTGCCCAGCTACATGATCCCGAGCATCCTGGTACCCCTGGACCAGCTCCCGCTCGACCCCAACGGCAAGCTGGATCGGCGGGCCCTGGCCGCGCTGCCCTGGGAGCAGTACGCCTCCGGCGCCAAGGCGGAGTACGTCGCTCCTCGTACCTATGTCGAGGAGCAGTTGGCCCAGATCTGGCAGGCGGTGCTGGGTGCGGCCGACCCGGTGAGCATCCACGACAACTTCTTCGCGCTGGGCGGCGACTCGATCCTGAGCCTGCAGGTCATCTTCCGGGCCAAGCAGGCCGGTCTGCACTTCAACGTCAAGCAGTTGTTCCAGTACCAGACGATCGCCGAGCTGAGCCACGTGGTGGTGCAGCAGGACGCGGCGAGCGTGCAGGCCGAGCAGGGCCCGGTTACCGGGCCGGTCGAGCTGACCCCGATCCAGCGGTGGTTCTTCGCCAAGGATTTCGTCCGGCAGGAGCACTTCAACCAGGCGTTCCTGCTGGAGGTGCCGGCGGAGCTGGCGCCGGAGCAGTGGCAGCGGACGCTGCTGCGGCTGCTGGAGCACCACGACGGGCTGCGGGCGAGCTACGTCCGGGGCGACGGCGGTTGGCAGGCCGAGCTGGTCGGGTCGCCGGAGGCGGTGCCGTGGCACGTCCACGACCTCTCCGCCACGCCGCCCGCGGACCGGGCCGACCAACTGCGGGAGATCACCGAGCAGGTCCAGGCCAGCTTCGATCTCGCCGATGGCCCGCTGGTCCGTGCCGTGCTGTTCACGGGTCTGGCGGACGGTAAGCATCGTCTGCTGCTGGCGGTGCACCACCTGGTGGTGGATGTCGTCTCCTGGCGGATCCTGCTGGAGGACCTGGCGGCGCTGTCGGAGCAGGTTCGGCAGGGCCAGGAGTTGGTGCTGCCGGCGAAGTCGAGTTCGTGGCAGCAGTGGGCGGGCCGGCTACGGCAGGAGGCGTCGAGCGAGACGACGCTGGGCGAGCTTCCGTACTGGCTCGAGCAGGTCGAGCCGGTCCAGCCGCTACCGCTGGACGGCCCGGACAGCGACAACACGGTCAGCCGCAGCCGGGCGTGCGAGGTGAGCCTGGGCCGGGAGGAGACGCAGGCCCTGCTGCAGGACGTTCCGGCGGCGTTCAACACGCGGATCAACGACGTGCTGCTGACCGCGGTGGCGGCGGCGCTGGGGTCGTGGACGCAGGGCTCGCACGTGCGGGTGGATCTCGAGGGTCACGGTCGGGAGGACCTGTTCGACGACATCGACCTGTCGCGGACGGTGGGCTGGTTCACGACGATCTCGCCGGTGCGGCTGCCGGTGCCGTCCGCCGCCGACCCGGTGGAGGGGCTGAAGGAGATCAAGGAGCTGCTGCGCCGGCGACCGCGGCAGGGCATCGGCTACGGGCTGCTGCTCTCCAACGAGACCGAGGCCGGCGCGCAGCTGCGGCAGGCCCCCGCCGCCCAGGTCAGCTTCAACTACATCGGGGAGCTCGACGGGGCCTTCACCGGCAACTTCGCCCTCGCCCAGGAGGCCATCGGTCCGGACGTCGGGCCGGAGAACCAGCGCCTCTACCTGATCGACGTCGTGAGCCGCATCCAGGACGGCGAGCTGCGGATGCAGTGGAACTACCACGAGACGGCCCACCAGCAGGAGACGGTCGAGCGGGTGGCCCGGCAGGCGCTGGAGGTGCTCAACCAGCTCGCCGCCGAGGCGCGCCGCCCCGGCGTCAACGGCTACAGCCCGTCGGACCTGCCGATCAGTGGCCTGAACCAGGCGGAGATCGACGAGCTGGTCGACCAGCTGCGGGCGCTGCCCGCCTGGACGGGCAGCGAGCTGGCCCGCCCGTTGGAGGACGTCTACCCGCAGACCCCGCTGCAGCAGGGCCTGTGGTTCCAGAGCCAGTACGCCCAGGGCCAGGGCCTCTACCACGTCCAGGTGGTACTGCAGATCGAGCAGGACCTGCAGGTCGACGCCTTCCGGCAGAGCTGGGCGGAGGCCATGCGGCGCAACCCCATCCTGCGGACCAGCTTCTGGTCGGTGCCGGAGCACGGGGCCATCCAGCTGGTCTGGCGGAACATCCCGGTGCCGATGGAGGTGCAGGACTGGCGCTCCGACTCGCCGCAGCAGCAGCAGGAGCGCCTGGACGCGTACCTGAAGCAGGAGCGCAACCGGGGCTTCGACCCGCACGAGATTCCGCAGTGGCGCATGCTCCTGGCCCGCACCGGCGACGAGAACTACCAGTTCGTCCTGAGCGCCCACCACGCCATCCTCGACGGCTGGAGCAACAGCCTGCTCCTGGCCGAGGTCGTCCAGTCCTACGGCGCGTTCGTCAACGGCCGCCAGCCGGCCCTGCAACCGGCGCGTCCCTACCGGGACTACGTCGCCTGGCTCGGCGAGCAGGACATGCAGGAGGCCGAGCGCTACTGGCGTGAGCTCCTGCAGGGGGCCGAACAGGCCGCCCCGCTGAGCGTCGAGAAGAAGAGCGAGCCGGTGAGCCAGGCCCCCGACGGGCCGGCCGTACGCCTCGTGAGCACGTTCCTGGACGACGAGGACACCGCGGCGCTGCAGAAGCTGGCCCAGGATCACCACCTGACCCTCAACACGGTGTTGCAAGGCTGCTGGGCCCTGCTGTTGGGCCGCTACAGCCGCAGCGAGGACGTCATCTTCGGCACCGTGGTCTCCGGCCGCCCGCCGGAGTTCGAGGGCGCCGAGCGCATGGTCGGCCTCTTCATCAACTCGCTGCCGGTCCGGGTGCAGATGCCGGGCCAGGCGCGCAGGCTCGACTGGCTCCAGCGGCTGCAGGACCAGAACACGCAGATGCGCCAGTACGAGTACAGCCCGCTGCTCCAGGTCCAGCAGTGGAGTGAGATCCCGGCCGACGGGCAGCTCTTCGACAGCCTCTTCGTCTTCGAGAACTACCCGGTGCAGGAGAACGAGGCCGCAGCCCTGCGCTTCACGCTGGTCGACGCGGAGGAGCGGACCCACTTCCCGCTCAACGTGGTGATCAACCAGGGTGAGCAGCTCGGGGTCAGCATCCTCTACGACACCAAGCGCTTCGACGGCCGGACGGTCGACGGCATGCTCGCGCACATCCGGCAGATCTGCCGGGAACTGGCGAGCGCGCCGCAGAAGAACCTGGCCGAGCTGACCATGCTCACCGAGACCGAGCGGGCGCACATTCTCGACGAGTGGCCCACGTCCACGGCGACCGGCACCGAGCCGCAGTTCCTGCACGAGTTGTTCGAGGCGCAGGCGAAGCGGACGCCCGACTCGATCGCGGTGGTGTACGAGGAGGAGCAGCTCAGCTACGCCGAGCTGAACCGGCGGGCCAACCAGTTGGCGCACTGGCTCCAGGCCCGGGGGGTCGGTCCCGAGGTGCTGGTCGCTCTGTGCATGGAGCGCTCGATCGAGGTGCTCGTCGGTCTGCTCGGCGTCCTCAAGGCCGGCGGCGGGTACGTGCCGATGGACCCCGGTTACCCGCCGGAGCGGTTGTCGTTCCTGATCGAGGACGCCGGGGTGAGGGTCGTGCTCACGCAGTCGCACGTGCGGGAGCGCGTGCCGTCGGGGGACCTTCCGACGCTCAGCCTGGACTCCGAGTGGTCGGCGGTCGCCGGGGAGCCCACGGAGGCTCCGCGGACCGGGCTGACTCCGGAGAACCTGGCCTACATCATCTACACCTCGGGTTCGACGGGTCGGCCGAAGGGTGTGATGGTGCCGCACCGCGGCGTCAACCACATCGTGCCGTGGCGGCACGAGCACGAGTGCTTCACCCGGCGGCAGCGTGTGTTGCAGGTGGCGTCGTACAGCTTCGACTTCTCGGTGTGGGAGATCATCCTGCCGCTGCTGGCGGGCGGCACCCTGTACATCCCGAAGCACGGCCTGCACATGATCGGCAACGATCTGCACGACGTGGTGGTCGAGCGGGCGATCGAGAACCTGAGCTTCACGCCGGGTGCGTTGGCCACGTTGCCGAAGGCGGAACTTCCGCACCTGCGCACGTTGGTCGTCGGTGGAGAGGCGTACTCGCCGGAACTCATCCGTACCTGGGCGCCGGGGCGTACGTTCTTCAACGTCTACGGCCCGACGGAAACCACCGTCTTCGCCACCGGTACGCCCATCGACGAGCACCTCGACGTGTTGCACATGGGTCGGCCGATCACGAACGTCGAGACGTATGTTCTCGACCCGTACATGCAGCCGGTGCCGGTCGGGGTGCCCGGGGAGCTGTACATCGGCGGTGTGGGTGTCACCCGCGGGTATCTGAACCGCCCCGAGCTGACGGCTGAGATGTTCGTGGCGAATCCGTTCGGCGAGCCGGGCAGCCGCCTGTACAAGAGCGGCGACCTGGTGCGGTACCTGCCCGACGGCAACATCGAATACGTCAGCCGGACCGACCACCAGGTGAAGATCCGCGGGTTCCGGATCGAACTGGGTGAGATCGAGGCCGTCCTCGGCCTGCACCCGCAGGTGAGCAACTGTGCCGTGCTGGTCCTCCCGGACGGCCCGAGCCAGCGGCTGGTCGCCTACGTGGAGCCGGAGTCGGGGGCCGGCGACATCAGCGAGGCGCTGCGCGCGTACCTGGGCGAGAAGCTGCCCCGGCACATGGTGCCCTCGGCGTTCGTCTGCATGGAGCAGTTGCCGCTCAACCAGAACGGCAAGCTGAACCGGCGCGCGCTTCCGCTGCCCGAGGAGACGCCGGCGGCGGCCCTGGCCGCGAACGCCCTTCCGCGTACCAAGAGCGAGGCCCTGCTGGCGACGGTCTTCGAGCAGGTGCTGGGCCGCGCTCCCATCGGCATCTTCGACGACTTCTTCGCCCTGGGTGGCCATTCGCTGCTCGCGGTGCAGGTCGTCGCGCGCATCCGGCAGGCCTTCGGCGTCGAGATGCCGATCCGGTTGCTCTTCGAACACCCGATCATCGCCCGGCTGGCCGGCGAGCTGGAGCGCCTGCAGCAGGACCAGTCGCCGCAGCAGGCGGCGCCGCCCCTGGTGCCCGTCTCGCGGGACCAGCCGTTGCCCGCCACGTTCGACCAGCAGCGGCTCTGGTTCATGGACCGGCTCAACCCGAACAGCGCCTTCTACACGATCGGCTGGCTGTTGCACTGGCCCGAGGCGCTGGAGGGCGAGACGCTCCGGACGGCGCTCGCGGAGCTGACCAGGCGCCACGAGCCGTTCCGGACGACCTTCCACGAGCACGACAGCCGGGTCTGGCAGGTGGTCGCCGAAGAGGGCGAGGTCGCGCTGACCGAGGTCGACCTCTCGTCGACCGCGCCCGAGCAGCAGCAGGCGTCGGCGAAGGAGCTCATCCAGGAGTGGTGGAACCGGCCCTTCGACCTGGCGCAGGGGCCGCTGCTCCGGACGATGCTCATCCGCCTCTCCGCCGTCGAGGCGGTCCTGGTGTTCAGCGCGCACCACATCGTCTTCGACGGCTACTCCATCCGGCTCTTCAACGAGGAGGTGCGCGAGCTCTACCACGCGACCGCCGAGGCGAGGCCCGCGCAGCTGCCGGCGCTGCCCATCCAGCACGCGGACTACGCCGTCTGGCAGCAGCAGTGGCTCGAGGAGGAGCGGCTGCGTCCGCACCTGGACTACTGGAAGGAGCAACTGGCCGACGCCCCCGAACTGATCTCGCTGCCGCTCGACAAGCCCAGGCCGGCGGTGCAGAGCTTCCGGGGCGCGAACCTCACCGGTTCGCTCTTGCCGGAGGTGACGCAGCAGCTGAAGCAGGTGAGCGGCGAGAACCAGACCACCCACTTCATCACCGCGCTGAGCGCGTTCGCGGTGCTCCTGTCGCGCTACAGCGGACAGGAGAAGGTGGTCATCGGCGTCCCGATCGCCAACCGGAACCGGATCGAGACCGAGCCCCTGATCGGCTTCCTGGTCAACACGGTTGCTCTCTGCGTCGACCTGCAGGGCAATCCCGGATTCGCGGACGTGCTCAAGCAGGTCCGGTGGAAGCTGCTGGACGCCCAGAGCCACCAGGAAATTCCGTTCGAAAAGATCGTCGAGGAACTGAATCCGGAGCGCAGCTCGAGCTACAGCCCCATCTTCCAGGTGATGTTCACCGGCCTGGACAAGCTCTTCGAGGAGATCCCCGAGGAGCAGGAGGAGCCGGCCTGGATGCGGGAGGTGCTGGACGAAGGCATCGGTATCGCGAAGTTCGACCTCCTGTTCAGCATCCAGGAGAAGGCCGGCGCGCTCCAGTACGGCTTCGAGTACAACACCGACCTCTTCGAGGAGCGCACCGTCGTCGGCATGGCGGAGCACTTCGAGACCCTGATCCAGGAGGCGCTGAGCTCACCCGGCAAGCCGGTGTCCGAACTGCCGCTGCTCAGCGACGCGGAGGTCGTACAACGGCTGGAGGAGTGGAACGCGACCCGGGACGACAGGTGGCTGCGGCCCGCGACCCTCCACGGGCTGTTCGAGGCCCAGGCGCGCAGGTCTCCCGACCACATCGCCCTGTCGTTCGAGGACCAGACCCTCACCTACGCGGAGCTGGACCGACACACCAACCAGCTGGCGCGGACCCTGCGCGCGAAGGGCGTGGGGCCCGAGTCGCGCGTCGGCATCTGCGCCGAGCGCTCGCTCGAGCTGGTGATCGGTCTCCTCGCCATCCTGAAGGCCGGCGGGGCCTACGTTCCCCTCGATCCCGCCTACCCGGCGGACCGGCTCGCCTTCATGGTCTCCGACGCCCAGATCCAGGCCGTCCTGGTGCAGCCGCAGACCCAGGAGCGCATCGAGTCGCTGGTGGGCCAGGACGTTCCGCTGGTCCAGCTCAGCGGAGGCGACGCGCAGTGGCCGCAGGAGAGCGCCGAGCCGCTGGCGAACCTGTCGGGGCCGGACAACCTCGCCTACGTCATCTACACGTCCGGCTCGACGGGCAAGCCCAAGGGCGCCATGCTCGGCCACCAGGGCATCTGCAACCGCCTGCTCTGGATGCAGGACACCTACTCGCTGCAGAGCGAGGACCGGGTACTGCAGAAGACCCCCTTCAGCTTCGACGTCTCGGTCTGGGAGTTCTTCTGGCCGCTCATCACCGGCGCCCGGCTGCACGTCGCCCGCCCCGACGGGCACCGTGACCCGGCCTACCTGGCCGAGGTGATCGACCAGCAGCGCATCACTGTCCTGCACTTCGTCCCCTCGATGCTCCAGTCGTTCCTGGAGCAGCCGTCCGTGGCCGAGCACTGCCAGAAGATCAGGCACGTCATGTGCAGTGGCGAGGCCCTTCCGCTCGACCTGCAGGAGCGGTTCCTGCGCCTGCTGCCCGGCGTGCGCCTGCACAACCTCTACGGCCCGACCGAGGCCTCGGTGGACGTGAGCTTCTGGGAGTGCCACCCGGTCGAGGGGGCGACGACGGTGCCCATCGGCCGCCCGGTCGCGAACACCCAGCTCTATGTCCTGAACCAGGCCATGATGCCGGTGCCGGACGGCGTCATCGGCGAGCTGTTCATCGGCGGCGTGCAGCTGGCGCGTGGCTACCTCGGTCGGCCCGACCTGACCGCGGAGCGCTTCGTCGCCAATCCCTTCGGCGAGGGGCGGCTGTACGCGACCGGCGACCTGGCCCGCCACCGGCGTGACGGCGTCATCGAGTACGTCGGGCGCAAGGACCACCAGATCAAGATCCGTGGCCACCGGATCGAGGTCGGCGAGATCGAGGCCGTCCTGGCGCAGCACCCCGCGCTCCAGTCCTGCCTGATCACGGTGCACGAGGTCTCCGCCGCCGACAAGCGGCTGGCGGCCTTCTACACCGTGAACGAGGGACAGGCGGTCACCGTCGACGAGCTGAAGGACCACCTGCTGCAGCAGCTCCCCGAATACATGGTTCCCACCTACTTCGTCGACCTGCCGGAGTTCCCCTTGAGCCCGAACGGAAAGGTGGACCGCAAGGCTCTGCCGTCACTGTCCTCGATCGTGCGGCAGACGCAGGAACGGGAGAGCTTCGTCGCGCCGAGAACGGAGACCGAACGGGCGCTGGGCGAGATCTGGACGAGGCTGCTGAACGTGGAGCGGGTGGGCGTCCACGACGACTTCTTCGATCTCGGTGGCCATTCGTTGCTGGTGGCCTCCCTGGCCACCGAGGTGCAGTCGGAATGGGACGTGTCGGTGATGCTCCCGATGGTCTTCCAGAACCGGACCCTGGAGGCCCTCGCCCGGGTGATCGACGAGAGCCTCGCCGGAGACGACGGGGAGGAGATGGATGCGGACGATCTGTTCGACCTGGACTGACGTCACGCCAACGACCCGCCCGTCCACGACGACGCGCCGGCCCGGCGCTAGGAGAACGCGATGATTGCTCCCACTAATTCGCACACGGATCACCGCATCGTTCGGCTCAAGGAGGCTCTCGCCGCGGGTGACCCGGGGGCCCTCGACGATTTCTGGAAGACCGTCGAGGCCGACGGGTCTCCGCTGATGCAGCCGATGGAAGGCGAGGAGGGTCGGACTCTCGCCACCTTCCTGTGGCGCGATCCCGGCGACACGGACAACGTGCTGGTGCTCTTCTACAGCGCGCCGACCCAGGACGGTTTCGACGAGTACCTCTTCGAGCGGATTCCGGGGACGGACGTCTTCTACAAGGCGTACATCCTGCCGTCCGACCTGCGTACGACCTACCTGCTGTCGGTCAACGACCCGCTGGAGCCGACCGAGAAGTACTCGGACGTCATGGCGCGCATTCCCTTCTATCGCCGGGATCCGCTGAACCCCCGCGAGGTCACGATCCTCGACGACCTCGTGGTGTCGGTGCTGGAGCTTCCCGACGCGCCGAAGCAGCCGTGGAACATCGCGCGGCGTGGCGTGCCGAAGGGGAAGAACCACATGCACATCCTCGACAGCGAGATCCTGAAGACCCAGCACCACGTCTCGGTGTACGTGCCGCCGGGCTACTCGACCGACGGCGACAAGTACAACGTGTTCGTGCTCTTCGACGGCTGGTCCTACTTCAGCTTCGCGGCCACGCCCACCGTGCTGGACAACCTCCTGTACGCCGGCCGGATCGACCCGTTCATCCTGGTGATGCACAGCAACATGGACCAGGCGGTCCGCGCCACGGAACTGCCCTGTTACGAGCCGTTCGCCGAATTCCTCGAGCAGGAGATGATGCCTTTCCTGCGCGAGAACTACCACATCAGCGACGATCCGGCGAAGGCGTATGTCGGCGGGTCCTGTTACGGCGGACTGGCTGCGGCCTACGTGGGGTTCAAGCTGCCGCACGTCTTCGGCAATGTCATCTCCCAGTCCGGCTCCTTCTGGTGGCCGGAGCCGACGACGCCGGATGTCGAGATGGAGTGGTTGACCCGGCAGTTCGCGGAGAGCCCCAAGCTTCCTGTCCGCTTCTCCATGGAGGTCGGTTCGCTCGAGGCCGCCATTGCCGAATTCGACCAGCTGGCGACGAACCGCAAGCTGCGCGATGTCCTGCTCGAAAAGGGCTACGAGGTGCACTACAACGAGTACACCGGCGGGCACGACATGATCACCTGGCGCGGCACGCTGGTTCAGCGCCTGCTCGCCCTGGCCGGTAAGAAGCCGAAGCCGAAGTCCTGAACTCCGCCTCTGGCCCCGCACGAATACAGCGCCGAACCACTTCGAAAAGGGTAGAGAACATGGGTGATTATGCGGTTACCGTCCTGCCTGGCGACGGTGTGGGGCCAGAGGTCACGGAGCAGGCTCTCGAGGTTCTGCTCACCGTTGCGGACCTCTACGAGCACAAGCTCACGATCCACCGGCGTCTCGCCGGCCTGGCCAGCATCGCGGCTGAGGGGGTGGCCATCTCCGAGGCCACCATGCAGACCTGCGCCGAGAGCGATGCCATCCTCTTCGGTGCCATCGGCAGCCTGCCGGCGCACGAGCGGCAGAACGCCAAGGTCAAGCCGGAGCAGGCCCTGTTCCGGCTGCGCAAGGACTTCCAGTTCTTCGCGAACCTGCGTCCAATCCGGCCGTCGAGAAGCCTCTACAGTGCTTCGCCACTCAAGCCGAACTATCTCGAGGGCACCGACCTGATCTTCGTCCGCGAACTGTCCGCCGGTCTCTACTACGGGCACCTGGAATCGATTCCGGGCAAGCCCAGCGAGATCCGCCGCACCGAGCAGGGCGAGGAAGCTATCGACACTCTCCTGTACACCGAGCAGGAGATCGAGCGCGTCGTACGGGCCGCCTTCGACATCGCGGTCGCTCGTCGCCGTAAGGTCACCTCGGTCGACAAGGCCAACGTGCTCAGCTCCTCGATCCTCTGGCGCCGCATCGTCGACCGGGTCGCCGCGGACTATCCCACCGTGAGCTACGAGCACATCCTCGTCGATGCCTGCGCCATGTATCTCATCCGCGAGCCGTCCCGCTTCGACGTCATCGTGACCGAGAACCTGTTCGGCGACATCCTGACCGACGAGGCCTCGATGTTGACCGGCGGCATCGGCATGATCCCGTCGGCGAGCCTGGGAGTGCGCCGGACCCGCTCGGGCACCTTCGGCCTGTACGAGCCCATCCACGGCTCCGCGCCCGACATCGAGGGGCAGGACAAGGCCAATCCGGTCGCCGCCGTTCTCTCGGCCGCGATGCTTCTGCGTCACTCGCTCGGCCTCCACGAGGAGGCCCTTGCCGTGGAGGCAGCCGTCGAGGAGGTGATTCAGGACGGCTATCGCACCGTCGACATCCAGGAAGAGGGGACGAAGGTGATCGGCACCCGCGAAATGGGGAAGCGAATCGCCACAGCGGTACGCCGGCCGTGATATCGGCCGGTTCCGGTTGTGCCGCTTGACTATTCAGGGGAGGTTCGTCGCTCATGGTACTGCAGAACAGTGTGGCCAGGCCGGAGATCGACCTGGAAGAACAGCGCCTGATCGTTCGACAGCTCCGCATGGAGCTGGTGCAACAGTATCGCGCCCAGCTGCAGGCCAGTGGCGAGCCCCCTATCCGCATGATGGCATCCATCGTGCAAGCGCTCGAGCGGGAGTGTGCGGAACGCCATCTGGACGAGACCGCAATGCGTTTGGAAATCGTGAACCGCACGATCGGTGACGTCAACGTGCGCCTCATCTCCGAATGCGACGGAGAGGAGGGTGGCCCGGGGGACTACCGGCGACTCGGTGACGAGTTGGGAGTTGCGCTGCCCGGCGAGGACCTGCAGGGATACATCGCGAACGGCAAGATGTACCGATGGTTGCGCGACCAGATGCTGGAAGCGGAGCGCCTGCTCCTGAAGAACGGTTTCGACCCGCGCAGCTACGACCTGGCCACCGTGGGCAACCCCATCCTTCGGGGCTGGCTGGCCGAGGACATGCAGCAGTGGGGCCTGTCGGTCACCGCTGAACACATCGCGATCGGGCTGGGCGCGACCGACTGCATGAACAAGGTTCTCGGTGGCTTGGGCCCGCTCGTCCGTCAGGGCCCGGGATACGTCGGCGCGGTGCTCTGCCCCACGCCGGGCTTCAACATACTCGAGGCCCAGGCCCTCGCCAACGGCTACCGGGTCCGCCGCATCGAGACCCGGCCCGAGGACTGCTTCAAGATGACCGGCGGGCAGCTCGCGCGGGCGCTCGACGAGCACCCGGACATCAAGGTCATCTATCTAACCGTCACCAGTAACCCGGCGACCTTCGCCTACCAGCCCGATGAGCTGCGCGGCCTGCTCGACGTCCTGCGTCTGCAGCGGCAGCGGGGACGTGTCGTCCACCTGCTGGCTGACCTGGCCTACGTCGGCACGGGCATCCCGACGGAGGACGAGGCCCGTATGCGCGCCCTGACCTCTGCCTCCGACATCGGTGACCAGATCATCTACGTGAGCAGCTTCTCCAAGACGCACACCCTCACGGGCGAGCGTTTCGGGTGGGTCACGTTCGGCGACACCGGCCTGGCGGCCCGCATGGTCAGCAGTTGGATCAACAGTGTCGCCTCGATGCCGGGCGAGTGGCAGTTGCGCCTCATGGCCTACTACCAGTTGTTCCGCGAAAACCCGCATCTCATCGAAAAAATCCGCCGCCTCTACGGCATGCGGCGGACTCGTTTGAGGAAGCAGCTCCGGCGCCTCGATGAGCAGCACCAGCTTTTCGAGCACATCTACCTCGACGATGACGCGACCATCTACAACTGGAGCAAGCTCCGCGAGGGAGAGGACTGCTTCTCGGTACTCGAGAAGACCGGCATCGCGGGAATTCCGGGCTCCACCTTCGGCTACTCCGACCAGTACATCCGCTTCTCGGTCGGGATCCTGCCGGTGGTGATGGACTGATTCGTCGTCTCCGAAACACCATACAAGTGATCGCTTAATACAGGAGGTTCCAATGACAAACTCGGCGAGTGGAACACCGACAAACGGTTTCGGGGAGGCCCAGCTGCGCTCCACCGGCGTGGTTGTCGACTTCAACTGGAACAGCGATCCCAATCCGCTCGCGCCGCTGCCCGGGGCGCTTCCGGGCGAGCCGACCCCGCTGCAGGCCTCCCAGCCCGACATCGTTCTGTCCGAGTGCCTGCGGGACGGGCTCCAGGGCGTCGGCAGGTACCCGTCGGTCGACGAGATGCTGCAGTACCTCGAACTGCTGAACAACTTCGGCATCCGGTCCGCCACGGTCGGCATCTACGCCGGGGCCGGCGCCCTCGACGCGACGATGAAGGAACTGCTCGCGGGTATGCACGACCAGTTCCCCGACATCGTCCCCTCGGTGCTCTCCGTCTGCACGCCGGCCTCCCTCAAGTGGACCGCCGAGTGCAAGGAGATTCACCCCGCGATCGAGGCCATCGTCTTCATGGGCAGCTCGCCGTCGCGCCGGATGGTCCAGGGCTGGGACCTGGATTTCGTCCTCGGCAAGCTGGAGACGTTCGTCAAGCAGACCGTCGACGAGGGCATTCCCGTCATCGGCGGCACCGAGCACACGACCCAGACGTCACCGGAGGACGTCCGCGAGATCACCCGCGTCCAGGTCGAGAACGGCGCCTACCGCGTCGCGGTCGCGGACACCATCGGCATCGCGCGCCCGGTCGGCGCCTACCGGCTCTGTCGCTTCGTCCGCGAGACCCTCGACGAGCTGGGCACACCGGACATGAAGCTGGACTGGCACGGCCACCGCGACACCGGGAACGCGCTGGGCAACGCCATGATGGCCCTCGTGGCCGGTGCCAACCGGATCCACGTCGTGTCGCGTGGCGTCGGCGAGCGTTCGGGCAATGCCTCGCTCGAGGAACTGGTGCTCAACCTGGCGGCCATTCGGCAGGAGGGTGGCCTGCCGGTCGGCTGGAACATGTCCGAGCTCCTCGGCCTGATCTCGTTTTACCAGGAGATGGTCGGCGTCGCCACCGCCGAGCACGGTGTGCTGGGCAAGCGCTACAGCTACACCAGCTCCGGCATCCACACCGACGCCATTCTCAAGGCGAACGCCCTCGCCGAGAACGCCCGGAAGGCGCAGGACTTCGAGCTGGAGAGCAAGCTGCGCACGATGGCCCGCACCGTCTACTCGGCGATCGACCCCGCCACCATCGGCGGCGCCTACTCGGTGGGCGTCAGCCAGTGGAGCGGGCTGAGCTCGGTGAAGCTCGCCTGGCTGGAGAGCGGCCGTGACCCCGAGAAGCTCTCCACCGAGCGCGCCGAGGAAATCCTCAACTACGCCAAGGGCCTGGGTCGCGAACTGGAAGGCGAGGAACTGGAGGCCTGGTTCGCGAAGTCCTGAGTCCGCTCGAACACGCAGAAGACGCGGGGGAACCACACACGATCCCCCAGGTTGGAGATACGACATGAGTCCACGAACAATGTTCGACAAGATCTGGGACGCCCACGTGGTGCGCGACGAGCCCGGTGAGGTGCCGGTCATCTACATCGACCGTCACCTCACCCACGAGGCGACGTCGCCCCAGGCCTTCGCGGGTCTGCGGGCCCGTAACCTCCCGGTCCACCGCACCGACGCCACCATCGCCGTGATCGACCACAACGTGCCCACCGTTCTTGGTCGTCGCATGATCGACGTCGTCGACGCCGCGAGCGTGAAATGCATCGAAACGATGGAGGAGAACGCCCGCGACTTCGGGGTCACCCTCTTCGACATGAAGGACGAGTACCAGGGCATCGTCCACGTCGTCGGCCCTGAGCTCGGCATCTCTCTTCCGGGCATGACCGTCGTTTGCGGAGACTCGCACACCTCCACCCACGGCGCCCTGGGAATCTTCGCCATCGGCATCGGCACCAGCGAGGTCGAGCACGTCATGGCGACCCAGTGCCTGCAGCAGCAGAAGCCGAAGACGATGAACATCCGGGTCGAGGGGACGCTCTCGCCCGGCGTCACGGCGAAGGACGTGGCGCTGGCGATCATCCGCAAGTTCGGCACGAACGTCGGCTCCAACCACGTCATCGAGTTCAGCGGGTCGGCCATCCGCTCCCTCTCCGTCGAGGGGCGCATGACCCTGTGCAACATGGCGATCGAGGCCGGCGCGCGCGCCGGCATGGTCGCCCCCGACGAGGTCACGATCGAGTACGTGAAGGGCCGCCCGTACGCTCCCGAGGGCGACCTCTTCGAGCTGGCCGCAGCCAACTGGCGGGAGCTGGCCAGCGACCCCGGCGCCCACTTCGACGCCGTCCTCGACATCAACGTCGATGATCTCGTACCTCAGGTCACCTGGGGCACGGATCCGGGCATGGTCGCCGACATCACCGGCGTCGTACCCGACCCGGCGGACGAAAGTGACGTCGTCACCCGCCAGGCGTACGAACGGGCTCTGGAGTACATGGGGCTGACTCCGGGCCAGAAGATCGAGGACATCGAGATCCAGACGGTGTTCATCGGCTCGTGCACCAACTCGCGCATCGAAGACCTGCGCATGGCGGCCAGCTACGTCGTGGGCAAGCAGGTGGCGCCGAACGTGCGCGCCCTGGTCGTACCCGGCTCGATGCTGGTCAGCCGCCAGGCCGAGGAGGAGGGGCTGGCCGACATCTTCCGGGCGGCCGGCTTCCAGTGGCGCGAGGCGGGTTGCAGCATGTGCATCGCCATGAACGGCGACCGCCTCGCCCCCGGCGAGCGGTGTGCCTCGACGAGCAACCGGAACTTCGAGGGCCGTCAGGGACGCGGCGGCCGCACCCACCTCGTCAGCCCGCTCATGGCCGCCGCCGCGGCGGTTGCCGGGCACTTCGTCGACGCTCGCAACCTGTAGAAAGGCCAGGCTCCCATGGAAAAGTTCGTCACACATCTCGGGGTGGCCGCGCCGCTGGCCCGGTCGAATGTCAACACAGACGACATCGTGCCGGCCCGTTTCCTGAAGACGATCCGACGCACCGGATTCGCCGACGCCCTCTTCGCGAACTGGCGCTACATCAACGACGACAAGGCGCCGAACCCCGACTTCGAGCTGAACCAGTCGGCCTACGCGGACGCCACCATCCTGGTCGCCGGCCCGAACTTCGGGTGCGGCTCCTCGCGCGAGCACGCTCCCTGGGCGCTCCGCGAGTTCGGCTTCCGCTGCATCATCGCGCCCAGCTTCGCGGACATCTTCTACAACAACTGCTTCAACAGCAGCATCCTTCCGGTCGTCCTGGACAAATCGACGGTGGAGGACATCCAGGCGACCCTCGCCGGCCAGGAGCAGTACAAGCTGCAGATCGACCTGCCCGCCCAGACCGTCGCGATGCCCGACGGGCGGACCTTCGGCTTCGACCTGGACCCGTTCAAGAAGAGTGCCCTCCTGGAAGGCCTCGACAGCGTCGACTGGACGCTCTCCCGCAAGGGCGAGATCTTGGCCTACGAGGAGCGGCGCCGCAAGGAGGCGCCGTGGCTCTTCATCGGCAAGGATGCCGACCGGCGAAGCGCCTCCGCTCCGGCAAGCTGATCGTGCACTGAGAAAAAGCACCCGACGCAGATAGGAAGCGAATCCGATGGAAGACACCGCCGTCAAGGTTCTCGTCAACCACGAGGAGCAGTACTCGCTCTGGCCCGATTTCCTCGACGTTCCCGCCGGCTGGAAGGACACGGGGGTCTCCGGCACCAAGGACGAGTGCCTGGCCTACGTCAAGGAGGTCTGGACCGACATGCGCCCGCTGAGCCTCCGCAAGAAGATGGAGGAGTCGGCTCAGGGGGCCTAGGACCGCGGCGTGGGCAAGAAACTGTGAAGGGCTCGGCGGTCAAACGGCCTGGGCGTGTGCGACAGAAAAGAGACGGCGTTGTTTCTGAAGGCTAGCAAGGCGATTATCGCTGGTCGCTGGCTGTCTGTGCTGCTCTGGATCGTCCTGGCGGCGGTCGGAGTGCAAGTCGCGCCCAATCTGCAGGAGGAAGCGAACAGCAGCCAGCAGGAGGCCCGCTCACAGTCGACCCTGGAGGCGTTCAAGGCCAACGAACTGGTTGCCGAGAAGTTTCCGGACGTCCGGGAGGCCATGAACAACGAGGTCACCGTGACCCTCTACCGGGAGAACGGCCTGACCTCCGAGGACGAGGCCTACGCCCAGGCCCTGGAACAGTTTCTTGCCACCCGGAAGGAAAACATCCGGCTGAAGTCGACTGTCTCGCCATTCTCGGACCCGCAGAACTCCAGCACCCTCCTGAGCGCGGACAGAGAAGCCGCTCTGTTGGCGCTCAACCTCGACATGGAGTACTTCGACGGGGACAGCAACGAATGGCTGAGCCAGACGCAGGATGTCATCCCGCAGATCAGGAGTCACCTGTCCACCGACGCGAGTGAGCGGGAAGGGGCTCCGGCCGTACCGGCGGGCCTGGATGTGCACCTCACGGGTGGGAACGCCATCTGGGAAGAGATCTTCAGGCTGCAGGAGGAAAGCCTCGCGCGTACCCTGGTGATGACCTTCATCTTCATCCTGGTCGTCCTGTTGATCATCTACCGCTCGCCGGTGGCCGCCCTCTTCCCCCTGGTCGCCGTCGGCCTCGCGCTGGCGATCTCGCAGGCGGTCCTGGGATTCGCGGCCGACGCGGGGCTCGGCGTCTCGCCGAACGCACTGGTGTTCCTGGTCATCGTGCTCTTCGGCCTCGGCACCGACCACTCGCTGTTGATGTTCTCTCGCTTCCGTGACAACCTGCTCGCCGGCAAGGAGAAGAGCGAGGCGTTGCGCAGTGCTGTCGGCTACGGCGGCGAGGCCATCTTCGCGAGCGTCTGCGCGGTCATCGTCGCCTTCGGCGGCATGTTCTTCGCCAAGGACCTGAACCTCAAGGGAATCGGCCCGGCGCTCGCGATCGCGGTGGCCATCGAGTTCCTCGTCATCATGACGTTGATCCCGGCCTCGATGGCGATCCTCGGGGAGAAGGTGTTCTGGCCGTTCCTTCCGTCCAGGGCACGGGCCCGCCGCGTGCGGAAGGGGACTGAGGGGCAGGCGAAGAAGGCGGGGGTCTGGGAGAGGATCGCCGCCACCGTCACCGGCAGGCCGAACCGGTTCATCGCGATCACCCTGATCGCGCTGATTCCCTTCATCGCCCTGCTGGCCGGGTTCCGCTTCGACAACAACGAGCTGCGGGCCCTGCTTCCGACGTCGACCGACTCCTACCAGGGGCTGACCGTGCTGCGGGAGAACTTCGGTCAGGCGGCGGGAGCGGAGAACGCGGTACCGATCCTCATCGAGTCCGACCAGGCCGGCTGGGGCAGCGACAAGCTGGCCACCATCGAGGAGGTGGCCCGCGACATCGACGCTCTGCCGGGCGTGAGCACGGTGGTCACCCCCACGCAGGCAGCGAGCCAGGGGTTCGTCTCCGCGGACGGTACGACCGTCCGCCTGAGCGCCACGTTGAGCCAGGATCCCTACTCGAACGAGGCGCTCGACACCATCACCGACATCAGGGACAGGCTGAAGGAGTCCCTGGAGGGGACGAATCTCGCATCGGCGACCGCGTACGTCGGCGGTGGCACCGCGGAGGTGCGGGACAACCTGGCGACGCAGAAGCGGGACTCCGTCGTCATCGCCCTCATCGTGCTCGTCGGAATCTTCATCATCCTGGCGCTGCTCCTGCGGAGCCTGGTCGCCCCCATCTGCCTGGTGGCGACCATCGTCCTGGCCTACGCGGCGACGATGGGACTGACCGTCGCCGTCTTCCAGTACGGCTTCGGCCACGAGGGCCTGTGGATCGACGCGCCGGTGGCCGCCTTCGTCATCCTGGTCGCCCTCGGCATCGACTACAGCATCTTCCTGATGACGCGGGTGAAGGAGGAGTACCACACGCAGGGGCAGGCGACTGTGGCGGCCGTCAGGAAGGGACTTGCCGGCACGGGGTCCGTCATCACCTCGTGCGGCATCATCCTGGCTGGCACGTTCATGCCGCTGCTGTTCTCCGGGATCAAGTCGTACCTCGAGATGGGCTTCGCCATCGTCGTCGGCCTCCTGCTGGACACATTCGTGATCCGGACTCTCCTCGTGCCGGCCATCGCCGTGAAGGTCGGTGAGCGCAGCTGGTGGCCGGGGAAGCGACGGGAAATCATCGACGACGTGCCGGTCGAACCCAAGGAAGCCGTACCGGCCGCCTACTAGCAGATGTGGAGGATGTTCCTGTGAACGACCTTATTCAGCGCCTCTCCGTGGAGAATCAGAGCGTCGTCGTCGGCGGCCCCGATCCCTCCCTGGACGAGCTCCAGAAGCGTGCCACCGAGATCGGGTACGTCTTCATCAAGTTCCCGGACACCAGCGGCGGAACCGACCTGGGCGTGCGCGTCGACGAGGCGGCCACCGATCTCAGCCGCGCCGACTTCGCCAACGGCAGCGGTAGCGCCCACATCGAGGGGACGCTCACCCTCGACTACGTGAAGGTCCGGTGCGTCGCCGACATCGACCTGGCGTCGCTCAGCGGCACCGGGCACCTCAAGCTGGAGGAGGCGCAGGCCGCGTAGTCGCGGGCGGCCGGATCGTGCTCACCCTTGACGCCCGCACGGGCATCATCGGGTACCCGACCCGGCCGGTCCAACTGTCGCGTAGGCGTCGCGTCGCGGCCCCACCCCGGGCCGCGGCGCGACGCCGCGGCGTGTGGTGCCTCGTCAGGTGCCCAGGTCCTCCGCGGCCGATACGGGCAGCGGCTCGACGACAGCCTCCTCGCCCGGAATGCCGGACTCCCTCACCTGGAACTGCCGCGCGCCGCGGGGGCGTTCGCGGAAGTGCCGGAAGGCCATCGGTACGCCGCGGGCAACGGACAGGTCCACGCTGTCCATGACCTGCACGTGCACGTGCGGCTGCGTCGAGTTGCCGGAGTTGCCGCAGTCCGCGACCGGCTGCCCGGTCCGTACCTCCTCGCCGACGGCTACCCGGATCGAGCCGGCCCGCAGGTGCGCGAGGGCGACGAACACGTCGCTGTCGCGCAGCGCGATGATCAGGTAGTTGCCGGCAACGGCGCCCACTCCCTGCCGGAGCCGCTCCATCTGACCCAACATGTACGGCACGAGGGCCAGCTGTGACCGTCGTCCGGCATGATCGACCTCGCCGTCGTGTACGTCGACGACGACGCCGTCGGCCGGTGCCAGGATCGGCCGGCCGAAGGCGTAGAACCGCTCGGGCGGTTCGGTGGCGAGGAAGGTCCGCCAGTCGCGGGTGCCGGCGGTCCGGCGGTGGTCGTCCACACCGATGAAGTCGATGGCGTAACGCTCGCCCAACAGGTCGGACCCGTGGCTCGGGACCCGCCGGGCCGGGCTGTTGCGTGCCAGCCACAAGCCCGTGAACGGCAGCGAGAGCACGACCTCCCGGGTCACTGAACTCTCGGCGGGCAGTTTCTCGACCATCGACCTAGTATAGGCAGGATTCCAGGCATCGGCCCGAATCGAGCACGCTCGACCGGGCCTGGCGGAACTGGTTCCGGGGGGCGGCATGTCCTGTGTGACTGGTGGACAGAGCCGGTCGGACCTGCGGACTCTCGCTGCGGACGCCGCGGCGGGTCACCCGTCGGTTCGCCGCTCGGCACGGCGTCGGCCGTCAGGTCCGCTGTGTCCGATGGTGTCGGGGGTTGGGCCCCAAGACCGGTCCCGACCTGCCAAAACATGTTGACCTATCGGTTGGCGTCACTAGCTAATCCGATCGGCGGGATTTGTTGCATGGGGATTTGATCTCTTGCGGATTTCTGTCGTAGGCTGTAACAGCCAAGTAACACTCTCCTTCACGGGGTCGCGACGGGGAAGGGGCTGGTCGATGTGGAGCAATCCGGCAACCCGCTTGAACAGGGGCAACCCGGCCTCACCGTCCTCGTTCTCGCCGACAACGAGGTGACGCGTCGGGGTCTCCACGACATGCTCGGCTCGCTTGATCTGGTGGCTGAGGTGCATGCGGTGGTGGCGGATCTGGAGCGGTTTCCTGCTGGTCGTTCTTTTGACGTGCTGGTTGTGGCGTGTGAGGACGTGGGTGTGGGGAGTCTGGATGGGGTTGTTGAGGCGGCGCATCGTCGGGGGGTGAGGATTCTGCATCTGATCGGTCGTGGTGGGGCGTGTCTGGATGCGGTGACGCGGTTGCCGAGTAATGGGTTTTTGATTCAGGACGAGGTGACGCGGGAGGCGTTGGGGCAGGCGTTGGGTCGGATGTTGGTGGGTGAGGTGCCGATGCCGGCGGTGTTGGCGAATCGGTTGTTGGAGCGGGCGCGTGGGGCGGTGTCGCCGGAGCGGGTGGAGGGTGTGCGGTTGACGCCGCGGGAGCGTGAGACGTTGGTGTTGTTGGCTGAGGGGTTGAGTAACAAGCAGATCGCTCGTCGGATGTTGATCAGTCAGCATGGGGTGAAGCGGCTGGTGGCGAGTGTGTTGTTGAAGTTGAACTGTTCGAACCGGACGTTGGCCGCGGCGGTGGCGATCAAGCAGGGCCTGCTCGAAGAGGTGTAGGGCGGGCGGTTGAAGGAACCGGCTCCGGGCGCTGCCCTGGGCCGGTTCGGCGTTTCGGGTGCGGGCGCCCGGCGCACCGCGGTTGCCGGTGGCGGGGTGCGGCGCCGTCAAAGGACGCCACACCCCGCACCCGCATTCCAGCTCTCCGAACGCCTGCTCAGCTCCTGCGGGTCATGACCCGCAGAGTGAGCGCGAGACCGGCCACGCACCAGACGGCGAGTACGGCGAACGGGAGGCCGCTGACACCGTTCCCGCCGGCGGCGAGGGTGTCACGAATGGCGTCGGCCATGTACTGGAAGGGCAGCACCTCGTGCACGGCCTGCAACCAGCCCGGCAGCCGGTCGGCCGGGAAGTTGATCGGGGAGAACATCAGGGCGATGAAGACGATCACCTGAGATATCAGGCTGGCGACGGCGGGTGGCACCGCGTAGGCGACGGCGTAGCCGAGGCCGGTGGCGGTCAGCGCGACGAGCAGGATCGCCGGGACGACGAGTGGACTGACGTCGAGGTCGAGGTCGAACCGCAGCGTGGCGGTGAGCAGGGCCAGGGCCAGGCCCGGCAGGGACGTCAGGAGCCAGGTGGTGACGTCCGCGGCCAGGATCGCCGTCCGAGGCACCGGAAGCGTCCGGTTGTACTCGAACGTTCCCTCTGTCTTGCTCTGCGCGATCATCTGAGGGGCGAGCACCATGCCGACGGTGATCAGGCCGAGGGTGGGGGCCCCCGTCGCCAGGTAGAGGGCGGTGGCCTTGTCGACCTCGGGCATGAGGAACGAGAAGCCGACCACGATGCCGACCGCCAGCAGCGTCTGGATGACGAGCATCAGCGGGAGTATGAACTTGAGCCGGATCGCGTGCCAGCGCAGGAGCAGCAGGTAACTACGCAGCCACCGCATCGTGGTTCTCCTCGGAGGTGTTGGTCAGGCCGACGTAGATGTCTTCGAGGCTGATCGGGTTCAGGACGAACTGGGCGACGCCTTCGGCGGCGTGCAGCTGTTGCGCCCACGCGATCGCCTGCGGGGCGTCGGCCGAGGCGATGGAGATGACCATGCGCTGGTCGGTCACGTTCGTGGAGCTCGCCCAGGCCGGTGCCTCGGGCACGGCCGCGCCGGGCGTCAGCGTCAGTTCCAGCCGGAGATCGCTGGAGGCCTGGCGGCGCAGCTCGGCCGGCGTGCCGGTAGCGGCGACGCGGCCGTGGTCGAGCACGACGAGCCGGTCGACGCTGCGCTCGGCCTCGGTCACGTTGTGCGTGACGATGATGACGGCGCAGCCGTCGGTGGCGAGCTTGCGGACCTGCTCCCACATCAACCGGCGGCGCACCGGGTCGACGTCGTTGGTGGGCTCGTCGAGCATGACCAGGAGACCGGGCTCGACCACCGCCATGCAGAAGGCGGTCAGCCGGCGGATGCCGCCGGACAGCTTCTCACCCGGCGTGTCGGCCCACTCGGTGATGTCGAGGGCGGACATCAGCTGCTCGGAGCGTTCCTTCACCTGCTGGCGGCTGCCGCCACGGATCCGGCCGAGGATGTCGATCGCCTGCCTCGGGGTGACCCCGGTCAGCGGCGCCTGGGCCTGCAGCTGCAGCGAGCAGACCTGTCGCGCGAACGCCGGGTCGGCGACGGGGTCCCGGCCGTCGATCCTGATCGTGCCCTCTGTCGGCTTCACCAGGCCGGCGACCTGATTGAGCAGGGTCGTCTTCCCCGCACCGTTGTGCCCGAGCAGGCCGAGCACCTCTCCCTCGGCTACGTGTAGCGAGAGGTCGTCGTTGGCCCGTACGTCGCGCTGGTAGATCTTGGTCAAGTGATCGATCTGGAGCAACATCACATCCTCCAGATTCCGGCCGATATCCGCATACCGTCGAGTATCTGGATACCGTCGGGGATGTCAAGCACCCTGGTGGTGTGGAAGGATCGCGACATGGGTGAGCGACTGACCCGGGCGCAACAACAGCAGCGGACCCGCCAGCGCCTGCTCGACGCGGCGGAGACGCTGTTCGCCGAGCGGGGGATCCACCAGACCTCGCTCGAGGAGGTCGCCGCCGAGGCGGAGCTGACCAAGGGTGCGATCTACGCCAACTTCGACGGGAAGCACGGCCTGTTGGCGGCGATCCTCGAGCGCCGTTACACCGATCAGGTCGCCGACGCCGGCCTCGCCGTCGACCCCGGTGCCGCGGCCGATTCGCTGGGTGACAGCTACGAGTCCGTGATCTCATTGCCGGAGACCCGCAGGTTCGCCATGGCGCTCCTGGAGTTCTGGCTGTACAGCATGCGGACCCCGGCCGCCCGTGACGCCATGGCGCAGTGGCTCCAGGCCGTACGCGAGCACAACGCCAAGCGGATCACCGAGCGGACCGGCGGCCAGCCGCCGATCCCGGCCAGTCAGCTGGCGATCCTGATGACCGCGCTGGACGTGGGTGTCGCCCTCCAGCACCTCATCGATCCCGAGGGTGTCCCCGCCGACGTGTACGCCCTCGGCCTCAAGGCGATCATGGACTCCGGCGGCGCGGGCGGCTGACCCGTCCGGTCTCCGAAGTCGTGACACGCGCGTCCGGGGGCCGCGGAACGGTGTGCGGTCGGGCCCGTCGCACCGCTCCTTCGGAGAATTGCGGACGGCGACGCGGAACAACCATTCCGTCGCGCGGCACCTCGACAACCAGGAATTGCGCGTCTGATCGCCGGCGTTCCTCTCGTTCAAGGGCGGCGCGGGCGCCTGCTCATTATCGGGGTGTCGACCCGTCGGCGCCATATGAACCTAGATGGCGTTCAATTACCGTGGAGGTGGCAGGAATCTGGCGATACGTTCCGCTTTAACGCGTTCTCGGCTGATCGCCGACTCAGCCATGGTGCTGGTTGCGATCGGCGCACGGGTCCACCCCCGGGCCCGTGACGTCCCGTTACGCCAGCCCCAAAGCGGTGGCAAGCGCGGGAATTCCGCCGACATGACGTCCACCTTGGACATTCCGAATCGGCGTGGGTAGAGTCCTCGGAGTTGCGAGTTGCCGTGCTTCGGGGCGTACGGGATCTAGGTGGATCGGTCAGCGATGTGTGTCTCGAGAGCGCAGGCGCGATGCTCGAATTTCGCGTGCTCGGCCCATAGAAGTGTGGCGAGACGGTCGTGAGGTCGAGCTCAGCGGCCGCAAGATGCGGGCCATGTTGGCCGCACTGCTACTGCGGGCCAACCATGTCGTCCTGACCGAGCGGCTGGTGTCCATGCTCTGGGGCGAGCAACCACCCCCCACCGCCGTCGCCCAACTGCACAAGTACGTGTCCCAACTACGTACGAAACTGGGCCCCGAGTGCATCGTGCGCCACGGCGCCGGTTATCAGCTGCACATCGGACAGAACGCCCTCGACCTGCACGTCTTCGACCGGGGCGTGCGTGCGGCACGGGCGGCTCTGGACGCGGGCCGGCCGGCCGAGGCGGCCCAGGAGATCACCGCGGCGCAGACCCTGGACCGGCACGGCCTCACCCCCCCCGGGCGGTGCTGCTGACCCACGGCCACCTGGACCACACCTACTCGGTGGCGGCCATCGAGGCCGCGCACCGCCTGCCGATCTACCTGCACCCGGCCGACCACGGCATGCTGGCCGACCCGTTCAGCGGGCTGGGCGACGAGTTCGGCCCGCAGTTCGCGCAGGTGCTCGGCCCGGAGTGGACCTGGCGGCAGCCACACGACGTCCGCTCCCTGGGCGACGGCGACCTGCTCGCCCTGGCCGGGCTGGAACTGCGGGTCGACCACACGCCCGGGCACACCCCCGGCTCGGTCATGTTCAACCTGCCCGGGGATCGTTGTCTGGTCGGTGACACCCTCTACGCCGGCACCATCGGACGCACCGACATGCCCGGCGGCAGCCGCGCGCAGACCCTCACCTCACTGCGCGGCCTCCTCCGCAAGCCCGACCGGACGGTGCTGCTGACCGGCCACGGCGAGGACAGCACCGTGGGCCGGGAACGGGTCGAGAACCAGTTCATGGTGCAGGCGGCCGCCTGGGACGGCACCGGCGAGGTGCCCCGGACGATCATGGGCTGGAAACCGGGGCAACCGGTCTGAGCCCGTACGGGTCGGCGGCGCGGCACCCCGGCGCTACTTCTGCCACTGGTCACCTGGGCGCGGCAGGGGGGAGGAAGAGGTGCCCGTGCCGCGCACCCCGGGCAGTACGGGTCGCGACCGCCGCCCAGGAGGCGAGCAGCAGCCCGTACAGCAGCACGGCGAGCGTGGCCAGCATGGCCGAGCCGGACCGCGCGGCCAGGCCGGAGACGCCGGTGACCAGGGTGCCGACCGGGAAGGTGAAGCTCCACCAGGTGAGCGAGAACGGCAGCCCGGCGCGGGCCGTGCGGATGGTGATCGCGGCAGCCAGGGTCAGCCAGAGCAGGGCGAACCCCATTGCCGGTACGCCGTAGAGCACGGCGAGCATCTGCGCCCCTGCCGCGTACGGTTCAGGCAGGACGCCGTCGGCGGACCGGGCGAGCAGGTGGGCGGCGGTGATCGACTGCCCCAGCGGCCCCAGCACGATCCACAGGGTGGGGACCATCCGCGCGGCCCCGACCCCGTGCACGACCAGCCGTGACCACAGCTGCGGCAGGATGATCAGGGTGGCGAGCAGGCTGGCGCCGAACATCGCGTAGCAGGCGACGACCATGTCGAGCCGGGCCTGCCCGGCCGGCAGGTGCGGCACGAGCAGCGCACCGTTGGCGGCCGAGACCATCGGTGGGACCACCGCACGCCGTCGCGGCGGGCAGCGGTCCCGCCGTCCTCAGCTCCCTGGCGGTCAGCACCGAGCTCCCGGCCGGCGCTCTGGTCGCCGTAGCCGTCAGCGGCTTGAGCCTGCACCGCCAGCTCCGCGCCGTCTGGCCCGCCGGCCGAGAGCTCACCGGCCCCGTCCGCGACCTCCACACAATCGCCCGCCGGCCCATCCACCGCCGCAGCCATACACCACCATGATGTTCCTACAAGCGACACGCCACAACGACCTGGCAAAGCACTAACAGCTAAAAGCTACTGACCAGCTTGACGAATGCGTCGTCGATCTTCGCCGGGTCGCGGGCATCGAATGCCTTGCCCGCGGACGCCTTGGCGATCCGGTCCAGCGTCCCGAAATCGGACTGCTCATCAAAGGCGATGCAGAAGATCTTGACCGGTCGTTCCGGATCCAGCGCGACGTCCTGGAGCAACCGGGCGAGATCGTTGTCCTTGTTGTACTCGTTCTTGCCGTCCGTCAGTACGACCACCGCGTTGATCCGGGATTGGTCGTAGTGGTCGAGCATGTGACGGTGTGCCGCCCGTACGGTGGCGTACAGAGCGGTGCCGCCCTCGACATGGAGATTGTTGATCTCATTGGTGAGCGCCGCCTGGTCGAACGCCGACAGCCGGACCTCCTCGCTGTACGGCGACTTCGGCCGCTGTCCCGTCTCGGACGAGAACGAC
Source organism: Micromonospora sp. B11E3 (assembly GCF_039871625.1). Taxonomy (NCBI): domain Bacteria; kingdom Bacillati; phylum Actinomycetota; class Actinomycetes; order Micromonosporales; family Micromonosporaceae; genus Micromonospora; species Micromonospora sp. B11E3. The sequence goes on from NZ_JBDPMC010000009.1 coordinate 152,730, forward strand.
CAGAGCGCGACCTGGTCCTCGGCGTTCAAGAGGCCAAAGCCCTTGGCGGCGGCCCTGGTCGCCACCTGGAACCTGGTCCGGTCACCGATCTTCGCGTTCATCGAACCGGACGTGTCGACAGCCACGAGGATGTTCGCCTTCTTGCGCAGCGTGCCCCAGCCGGCGAGGATCGCCTTGACCACGGTGGGATCCGGCGGGTCGAAGTAGGTGAGGTCGTGGGCCCCGCGCCCGCCGACGGAGGCGATCAGCGGGCCGGACGCGTTCCGCTCGTGATCGCGGAAACCGAGCCGGCTGAAGCTCCGCTGCTGCGGCGACTCCTGGAGGAACGCCAGGAAGTCGGCAGCGGCGTCACGTTGCTCCGGGCTGGCCGAGGGGAGGACCACGTACGGGTGGTCGAGGTTGAACGTGCCCTCCTTCGGATACACCGCGACCAGGGGAACTCTCGGCTTTTCGCCCCGGGTCGGGCTCAGCTCCCCCTCGTTGTACTGGTAGACCAACTCCTCCTGCGTCACCACCGCGCTCATGTCGGCCGCGACCGCCGCGCCGACGCCGGACAGGTCCGCCTCGGCGCGGGTTTTCAGCAGATCCACGATGTCGTCGCTGTAGTGGGACACGTTGGCCTCGATGCGGCGGACGAACTGGGTCACCGCTGGATTCGCGAGGTCACTCTCGGTAAGGTCGCTGGCCCGGTTGATGGCCGCGTAATACGTCGCGATCGTGGCTGCCAGCCCAGAGGTGGACAGGTGCGGGTTGACCTTGCCGAAGGTGAACCGCCCCCACTCGGGGCGACCGTAGGTGGCCCAGCCCGTGCGCCCGGACAAGCCCAGGATGTCACCCCAGCCGAGTGGACCCTGCTGTTGGAGCAGCTTTCCCTTCGGCTGCGGCATGGCGATGACCAGCGGGCTGTTCGCGATCGACGGATACCGGCCGGGGGTCTGTGCCGGACGCCCGGCGGCCTCGTCCAGCAACCTCAACTGCCCGGTCCACAGGGTCGACGACGGCAACCACACCTGCGGCCGGGGCAGGTTGGGCTGCTTGACTGCCCAGTCGCCGGCCAGCGCGTCCGTCGCCGCACCGGAGGTGAGGCCGTGTACGGTCACAACAGCGCACCGGTCACCGACCCGCCGATCGCTCTTGTTGTAGCGTTCTGCCAGCTCGCCGAGCAGCACGTCCTTCTCGGTCGACGAGCTGACCTCCAGCGGCGTGCATCCGACGTCAGCCGCCGGCTGGACGATCAGGTAGGCCGCCGTGACGACCGCGACCCCGGCCACGATGGCCGCGGTGTACGGCAGCCACGGCCGGGCAGTCGGTCGGCCTGAAACCATGTGGTCCCTCCAGGGTGTCGGCTGACGGCGTCGACATCAGCCAGCAGCCCGGCCGAGCCGCCGTGCGGACCGACCGGATCGTGTTCGTGGGTCAGGGCCCGTCCCGCAGCAGGGCCGTGGCCTGGTCGGCTGTCGATGCCTCCGCGGGATCCGGCTCGGTGCTTGGGGCCAACGCGGCGGCGACCAGCAGGCGGACGACGTACGCCACGACGAAGGTTACCGCGCCGGTGAGTACTGCGGCGGTGACCGCGGTCGAGGCGACGTAGCCGGACGCCATTCCGACCGCACCGAGGAAGATCGCGATCGAGATGCCCCACGGGTCCCCGAGCTCCCGGCGGAGCCGACCCGACCAGGAGCCCCGCCGTACCGGGGCGGTGGGCTCGCTGTTCCTTCGAAGCGTCGGGGCGCCGGCGGCGTGCGTGACCGGCGAGTGCTCGGGGACGTCGGGCAGGGTTGGCCCGGCCGCATGGCCCAGGGGTGGAAATCCGGGCGCCGGGTACGACGGCGCCGCCGCCGTGGCGGCTTCGTTGCCCTGCTTGAGGACGCTCTCGAGCAGCAGGGCCGTCGAGGGCCGCGCGGTGTGCCCGAGCAGCCGCAGCAGGACCTGTTCGGCGTTCGGCCGTGCATCCTGGTCCTTCTGCAGGCACTGCCGGATCAGGTCCTCCAGCGCGTCGGAGAGGCCATGCAGGTCCGGTGGCTCGTGCAGGACGCGGTTCATCACCGCGACGATCGAATCGTTGCCGAACGGTGGTCGGCCCGCTGCCGCGAAGGCGATGGTCGCCGCCCAGGCGAACACGTCACAGGCCGGGCCCACCCGGTGGTTGTGGAACCGCTCCGGTGCCATGTACGGCGCCGTTCCCATCACCTGCTTGGTCATCGTTTCGGTGACGTCGAGCGCGCGGGCGATGCCGAAGTCGATCACGCGTGGACCGTCCCGCCCGAGAATGACGTTGTCCGGCTTCAGGTCGCGGTGGACCACGTCGGACTGGTGGATCGCGGTCAGCGCGGTGGCGGTGCCAACGGCCAGTCGGTGCAACGCGTTCCCGGAGATCGGGCCCCGCTCACGGACGTGCCGTTGCAGGGTCGGGCCCTCGATGAACTCGCTGACCACGTACGGTGGGTCCGCGTCCACCTCGGCGAACAGGATCTGAGCCGTACAGAAAGGGGCGACCCGTCGCGCGGCGGCGATCTCCTTCGCGAACTGAGACTTGATCCGGGGGCTGTGGCGCAGGTCAACGTCGATCATCTTGACCGCCACCTGGTTGCCGTCCCCGTCTCTGCCCAGGTAGACGATGCCCTGGCCGCCCGCACCCAGCCGCCCGATCAGCTGATAGGGCCCCGCCGTGCGTGGATCATGCGGACTCAGCGGCGTGGTACCCGGCATCGTTGCCCCCTGTCAGCCCGGCCATTGTGACTCCACCGAAACCCTTGACGAGCCGCGCCGATGCTACGGACGACACAGGTATGGTGTCACGACCCGGCCAGCACGAACCACTCGCCTTTCGCGTGTCCTGTCGTCTCCCGGTTCGACTAGTCTTGATTTTTAACCTTTGCGTTTTTGCTGGTCGGCTTGGGTGCGGGCGCGGTGGATGGTTTTACCGACGTCGTGGCGGGGTGCGCGGTGTCGGTTGGGGCTGCCGGGTGGGCGTCCGGGGCCTGGCCGGGTGGGTTTTGGTGCCTGTGCGGGATGGCTGGTCTTCGGCCGGAGGTTCCGAAACCCGCGGCGGACCCGGG
>NZ_JBDPMC010000090.1:0-24045 GCF_039871625.1 Micromonospora sp. B11E3
CGACCCGCTGCCCGGACTCGAACATCCCGACGGCCTGCCCAGTTGCCGCAACGGCCTGCCCGGTTGCCGCGACAGCCGGCTCGCCGTGTCTGCCGGGGTCGCCACTGACCGGTTCATCCCGCGACGACTCCGCGTCGCTGAGACCGTGCTTACCCGGCACCCCACCAAGCGACTCGTCCGGCAAGGACACGTCACTGATCGAAATCGTGTCGCTGGTGTCGAGGTTGCTGAACACGCCGTCGCTGGAGACAGACATGTCACTGTCGCTGGCGCTGGCGTTGGCGTTGGTGTTGGTGTTGTGGTGGATCGGCGTGTCATCGGCGCGGGAGGCAGGGCCAGCCGGCACCGTGCTACGGGCGCTGGCCGTGTCCGGCGTGCCCGGCGTCCCAGCCGTGCCGGGCGTGCCGGGCGTGGCGCTGCCGGCGGCCTGGGCGAGTACCTGGTGGTATCCATCCACCCAGTCCCGTCGGAACAATTCGGCGAGGGGGTTGGCCGGATCGACGCCGTACTGGTCGGCCAGGGCGGTGAACTGGGTTTCTGCCTGCCTGGTCGCGGCTGCGGTGTGCTGCTCGGGCGTTATCGGCACGGTCGGCGCGCCGGCGCGCCCGCTTTCTGGAACGTCGACGGCAGCCCAGTTGGCGGCCGGTGCGGGGGCGCCGGGGATGGCCGCGGCCGAGAAACGGGCGGGCAGGTCGGTGACCACCTGCCGCACCACGTTCGCCACGGCGCTCACCTGCGCGGCGTCGGGACCGGCCACCACAGCGGGCAGTGCGGAGGTATCGAGGATCGCATCGAGGATTCGGTCCACCCGGTCCCGCACGGCGCTCTTGACCGCCTCGATCACGGCGGCGGACGGCACCGCCGCCCCGGCACCTGCCGGCACGCCGGCGCCCCCCGGCGTGCCAGCGCCTGTCGGCGTGCCGGGGCCTGTCGGCGTGCCAGCGGCGAGGTACTGGTCGATGTGGTGTTCGGCGGCCAGGTGCGCGATCGCGCGCAACGCCTGCCGGTCGAACGCCGCCGGCAGCGCGGCGATCACCTGCTCCGACCACACCTCGGCCGGGATCTGCTCACCCGCGGACGCCAACGCCTCTGCCATCCGGGCCACCGCCCGCTCCCGGACACCCGTCAGATACCCCTCGGTGAGCGCGGTACCCGGCAGACCGACCGCAGACAGGAAAGCCAGAACAGTCGGATCACCCTGCCGGGCGTCGACCCACCCGGCGAAAACCCGCTCGATCGGCACGGCAAGCGCAGCCATTCTCTTGCCCGCCCGAGCCACCCCGGCCAGCAGCCCACCGTAGCGATCCACAAGATCCTGCTGGAACCGATACCACTGCTCGACCACCGGCACACCAGCTGCCACAACCCACTCCGGCGCCGGCGCACCCGGCACCGACCACGACGGCACCGACCACGACGGCACCGACCACGACGGCACCGACCACGACGGCACCGACGGATCCAGGCTCGGCGTGGGCAACTCCAGGCTCAGCGGCGTGGGCGGCGGCGTGGGCAGGTTCGACGCCGGCCGCGGCGGCGGGGTGGGCGGCGGGGTGGGCGGCAGGGCCTGCGTGCCGGCACCCACAGCATTCGGATCGTCGACCCCGGTCTGGTAGCCCGTGGACGGGTCCCCACCAACCGGTGTCGACGCCACCGGCATGACCGGCCTTCCGTCCGGCGTGAAGTCGGTGCGAGGCACCTGCACCCGGGGCTGCATCACGGCGCGACTCAAGACGAACCCGAGCGCGCTCGCGGCCGACCCCCCTGCCCCCGACAGCGCCCCGGAAACAAGATCCGCACCGACATTATCGAGGTTGACGTGCCCCAGCACCATCCCCTCGGAGCCGAGACCGAAGAGCCCCTCCGTGCCGGTCTCCAGCACGGGCCGCGTCAGCAGATCGGTCAACAGAATCTTGGTGGCGTCCGACACGCCCAGCTTGCTGACAGCGCCGGCGACAGCGCCGGCGACCTTACCCAACGCCGGCCCGGCCACCGTGCTGAGGAACGCCACCGCCCCCGCGTACGCCGCCTGCTTACCGACCGCCGACCAGTTCACCCCGGACTGCAGACCGTCGGTCATCATCGACACCTCGGCCAGCAGCGCAGAACCCGGCATGAACAACATCTGCATAGCCGTGCTGCTCGCCGCCGAGCGGACCAACGCCGAACGCAGGATCGCCTGGATGATCGACCGTGTCTGGGCGACGTGTGCCGCCGCCCCCACCGGATTCCAGAACCACATCGCGAAGGCGACGGCGAACTCGGCCTGCATGAAGCTGAACATGGCCACCGCCAGACGCTTGCCCTTCTCCGTCTCGAGGAAGAAGTTCTTCTCCGCCTCGATCACGGCGAGCAGCAGGTCGGCCGTCTCGGCCATCTTCTTCACGAACGGAACGGTCTGGGCCACGAACCGGTCGAAGACCTCGCCCTCTCCCGCCTCCCCGACCGCCTTGATCGTCTGCTCCAGCAACGGACCAAGCACCGTACGCACCCGATGCTCCAGCACCTCGGCCGTGCCGATGTCACCCCACAACAACGGCAGCTTCGCCCGGGACAACTTGAGCCCGGTGAACCCTTCCAAAACCCGCATCGAGCTCTCGGGCAGCTCAACGGTCGGAACGGCGGCGGCCAACGCGCAACGCTCCCTTCCCGCCCCGGATCAGGGGCACCCAGTGCGGATCAGTCAACCGCGCCGACCGCCACCCAGCCCCCGACCACCTCGTCGGCGATGACCTCGGCACTGCCCCCACCCGGCGGCCGAGGCCTCAACTCCCCGCCCCGCAACCCGACCGACGCCCTCCACCGCCACCCAAGATGTCGATCACCGAGAGCCACTAACCCATCACCGTAAAGCGACGGTAGTCGAAATCGGCGACACGAGCCATCCCCACCCACACGTGAGCCACCACACATCCAGACGCGCGGCACGGGCGAACAGGCCTCCCGGACTGGCAGGGTGGGGGCTGTCTCGCCAACGGTGTTTCCGGCGATCTTGGTTAGGGCGTGTCTCGTGGATCTTCGAGGGTCGGTCCGGTAGATAGATTGGCGTGTCGCGACGGCATGAACTGACCGATGACGAGTGGGTGCTGCTGGCGCCGTTGCTGCCAGCGGACCCGCCGCGTGGGGGCCGGTGGCGTAATCACCGGACGACCATCTCCGATCGTGGACGTCGTAGCCGGCGGTGGTGCGTTGCCGCACGATCGATAGTTGGCGGGTCTGGAGGTCGATCTCGGTCCAGCGCAGGCCGGCGGCTTCGCCGCGGCGCAGGCCGCGTAGGGCGATCAGCCACCACAGGGCGAACAGGTTGTCGTCGTGGACGTAGTCGAGGAAGGCGGCGAGCTGGACTGGTGTCCAGACGGCGACGGACGGCCGCTCGCCGGTGGCTTCCCATTCGGCGACCCTGTTCTCGGTCCACAGCCGCGCGAGAGGGCGTTCCTGGGCGGGTAGTTCCACTCGTCGGGCGGGGTTGTCCACGATGAGGCCCTCCCGGATGGCGGCGTTGAGCGCGGCGCGCAGCGTGGTGTGGACGTGCCGCAACGTGCACGGCGTCTGTGGCTGGCCGGATCGGTTGCGGGTGGCGGCGATCTGCGTGAACGCCGCGTTGAGCTGCCGCGACGTCAGATCACCGAGGATCAGGTGTCCGACGTGGGGGACGAGGAAACGCTCGACATCGCGCGTGTAGTGCATCCTGGTCGTCGGCCGGATCCGGGTCCTGGTCGACAGCCAGTACCGCAACCACCGGGTGACCGTCCACGACCAGCCGGCCTGCTGCTCGCGAGACAGGATCAGGAGCTCGTCGCGGGCCTGCCGCGCGGCCGCCTCCGACGCATACCCACCACGACGTACCCGCTCCGCCTGTCCGAGCAGATTCCTGGTCGAGCAGTGGAAATACCAACTTCCATGGTCAGGCTCCGGCAGCCTCGGGCAGCTTTTGCCCAGCGTCCGCCCGGTGGCTGGGTCCAGGCAGCCGCACCGCTTCACGATCGCACCGTGGCTCTTCATCGCTTTCTCCCTTTGTCGGTGGTGGTCATACCCTCACCCAGGGAGATTGGGTGAAAATCGCTTTCCGGACTGGTTCACGATTTCCATCGACTACGAGCCGGTCGGCGCGCGTAAGAGACTTCAGTTCAGTTCGTGAGCCGGGATTCGACCCTGGCCCGGGACTGGCCCGAGGAGGCAACTGGTTTGTGTAAGCCGCGAACCCGGAGCCAGCGGATGCTTCCCAGCCACGCCCACGCCAGCTGCCTCCGGCGGAGCACTGGCTGGCTACGTATCCCAGCCGTTCCCGGGCCTTGTGTCGGTGGGGGATGAACGCCGCGGGTGCCGGGGCCGTTGAACGTTGTTGCGCGTAGTGAACCCGCTGCTACGGCCTGGCCGTGAGATAGCTGGGGGTGAGGGGATGAGCGTGTTGGGCGCCGAGGGACTGCGGGCCGGGATGCGGGCGGCGTCATGGGTGAAATGACGCCCTTGAGTGAGGGTGTTCTGGCGCGGCGGGTGGGGTTGCTGGGGGGATCATCGTGCTCGGAATTTTCGGTCAACTGGCTGGGAGGTCGCGTAGGTGGGTGGCCTTCATGGTCGGTGGGTGGGGCGGGTGTCCCACCGGTACAGGATCCGTGCCTGACGGATGAGGCTGCGGATGGTGACGATGGCGTCGGCGAGGTCGACGTGAGGGTTGGCCGCGTCTTCTTTGCGTTCGTAGCAGTGTTGTAGCCGGTTGAAGGCGTTGTGCCAGGCGTTCGTGGGCTCGGTGTGCCACCGCCGGGTGGCCTGGACCGGGGCTTTGACGCCCTTGCGGGCGATCTCGCCGGTCGGCCTGCGGGCGGTGAGCAGGGCCTCCATCACCGTATCGGGGTCAACCCGGAGGAGACCGGCCTTCATTTGGTTCCGGGCATGAGCGGCGGTCAGCGCGGCTGATCCGGGGCGGGGAAGGAGCGTTGCGCGTTGGCCGCCGCCGTTCCGACCGTTGAGCTCCCTGAGAGCTCGATGCGGGTTTTGGAAGGGTTCACCGGGATGAAGTTGTCCCGGGCGAAGCTGCCGCTGTTGTGGCAGGACATCGGCACGGCCGAGGTGCTGGAGCATCGGGTGCGTACGGTGCTTGGTCCGTTGCTGGAGCAGACGATCAAGGCGGTCGGGGAGGCGGGAGAGGGCGAGGTCTTCGACCGGTTCGTGGCCCAGACCGTTCCGTTCGTGAAGAAGATGGCCGAGACGGCCGACCTGCTGCTCGCCGTGATCGAGGCGGAGAAGAATTTCTTCCTCGAGACGGAGAAGGGCAAGCGTCTGGCGATCGCCATGTTCAGCTTCATGCAGGCCGAGTTCGCCGTCGCCTTCGCGATGTGGTTCTGGAATCCGGTGGGGGCGGCGGCACACGTCGCCCAGACACGGTCGATCATCCAGGCGATCCTGCGTTCGGCGTTGGTCCGCTCGGCGGCGAGCAGCACGGCTATGCAGATGTTGTTCATGCCGGGTTCTGCGCTGCTGGCCGAGGTGTCGATGATGACCGACGGTCTGCAGTCCGGGGTGAACTGGTCGGCGGTCGGTAAGCAGGCGGCGTACGCGGGGGCGGTGGCGTTCCTCAGCACGGTGGCGGGGCCGGCGTTGGGTAAGGTCGCCGGCGCTGTCGCCGGCGCTGTCAGCAAGCTGGGCGTGTCGGACGCCACCAAGATTCTGTTGACCGATCTGCTGACGCGGCCCGTGCTGGAGACCGGCGGGGAGGGGCTCTTCGGTATCGGTGCCAGCTTGATGGTCGAGGGGTACTACGACTTCGACAATCTTGGTGCGGATCTTCTTTCCGGGGCGCTGTCGGGGGCGGGGGGGTCGGCCGCGAGCGTGCTCGGGTTCCTGTTGAGTCGCGCCATGATGCAGCCCCGGGTGCAGGTGCCTCGCATCGACTTCACGCCGGACGGAAGGCCGGTCATGCCGGTGGCGTCGACACCGGTTGGTGGGGACCCGTCCACGGGCTACCAGACCGGGGTCGACGATCCGAAGGCCGTGGCTGCCGGCACGCAGGCCCTGCCGCCCACCCCGCCGCCCACCCCGCCGCCGCTGCCGGTAGTGAACATGCCCACGCCGAAGCTGAACCTGCCCGCGCCGAAGCTGGACCCGTCGGTGCCGTTGTGGTCGGTGCCGTCGGTGTCGAACCTGTCGGTGCCGGCTGCGCCGGCGCCGGAGTGGGTTGTGGCAGCTGGTGTGCCGGTGGTCGAGCAGTGGCATCGGTTCCAGCAGGAACTTGCAGACCGCTACGGTGGGCTGCTGGCCGGGACCGTGCAGGCACGGCAGTTCCTGGCCGCGCTTCCCGTGCCGGTCGAGCAGGTGTTCACCGAGTGGGCCGAGGCCCGGCAGAATGACCCGGCCGTCCCGGCTTTCCTGTCTCAGGTCGGTCTGCCCGCCACCGCCCTCACCAGCCAGTTCCTGTTCGGTGTCCGGGAGCAGGCGGTCGCCCGGATCACCGAAACGCTCGCGGGGACGGTCCCGGCGGGCGGGCAGGTCCCGGCGGCGGTACGTCCGGAGCAGGTTGTCGCCGCGTTGCGGGCGGAGTTCGACCGGCAGGCGTTGCGCGCGACCGCGCACCTGGCCGCCCAACACCACATCGACCAGTTCGCCGCCGGCCTACCGACGGCCGCCAGCACGCCGACAGGCCCCAGCACGCCGACAGGCCCCGGCACGCCGACAGGCCCCGGCACGCCGTCGGCCGCTGGCACGCCGTCGGCCGCTGGCGTGCCGACAGGCGCCGGCGTGCCGGCAGGCGCCGGGGCGGCGGTGCCGTCCGCCGCCGCGATCGAGGCGGTCGAGAGCGCCGTGCGGGACCATGTGGCCCGGAGCCTCGCCCCGATCCTCGGCGCCACCCCACTACCCACCGCACCACTCACCGCGCTGGCCGCCGCGGCGGCCAGTCCCGGCGCCGGGCAGGTCAACGCCGTGGCGAACGTGGTCCGGCAGGTGGTCACCGACCTGCCCGCCCGTTTCACGGCCGCGGCCATCCCCGACACCACCGCACCGCACACCACCGCAGCGCACACCATCGCGTCCCCGGCGGACACCCCGGCAAACCGGCGTACCGACGCGCCGCCGGTGCCGGTGACTCCCGAGCAGCACACCGCAGCAGCGACCAGGCTGGCAGACAAACAGTTCGCCGACCTGGCCGACCAGTACGGCGGCAAGCCGGCCCGCCTCGGCCCCTTCGCCGAATCGTTCCGACGGGACTGGGTGGATGGATACCACCAGGTCCTCGCGCAGGCCGCCGGCAGCGCCACGCCCGCCACCCCCAACACGCCGGCTATGCCCAACACGCCGGCTATGCCCAGCATGCCGGGCACTTCGGGTACGGCCAGCACGCCGGGCACGTCCGGCACGCCGGATGCGGCCGGCGCCCGCAGTACGGTGCCCGGTGGCGCTGCCCCCCGCACCGACGGCACGCCGCACCACGACCACACCAGCGACAGGACGTCGGTCAATGACACGTCCGTCTCCGGTTACGACAGCATCTTCAGCCGCGATGGCAGGCCCGACGACACCTTCACGGTCAGTGAGATGTCCGTCTCCGGCGACGACGTGTTCAGCCGCGATAACAGGCCCGACGACACCTTCACGGTCAGTGAGATCTCCGCACTGGACGAACCGACCAGTCGCGACCCGGCCAGCACGGCAACGGAACCGGCGGCCGCGGCGACCGGGCCGGCCGTCACGGCGGCCGAGTCCGCGCAGCGGGTCGCCGACTGGATCGATCAGACACAGGCGGGCCCCGGCAACAGCCACGACCCGTGGTGGTGGTGCGTCCAGGCCACCCTCGACGCCTTCAGAACCCAATACAAACGGCTCGGCAACCGGGCGGTATCCGACGACCGGATCCTCGGACCCGACGGCCGACTCGCACCCACCACCAGCTGGGAACAACTCCTGGACATCCTCGACGCGACACCCGAACGCGTCGCCCACCCCGTCGCCCACCCCGACGGAGTCGCAGCAGAGGACGTACTCGCCGCGCTCAAGGCGGCACCGGGCTCGATGGTCGTGGTCAGGATCGCGCCACCGAACGAGGAACAACACGTCTTCGCCCTCCACAGCGACCCACGACCACCCGGCCCACCGACCATCAAGGTGCGCGACGGCCTGGTGCCCGGCGCCGAGGACCGACCCGAACCACCCGACCCGACCCGGGACCCGTGGCTGCGACACCTGTTCGCATCCAGCACCCGACTCGCCGCGTTCGACAACACCGGACGACCCACCACCATCACCAACCTCCTAGCCGACCACACCACCGCACACCCCCAACCGATCACCACGACCGGCACCGACCCCAGCGCCATCCTGCTCGCCTCCACCAGCACACCCCGCGGCCCGTCCCACGCCATGCAGACGGACACCACCTCCCCCTCTGACGCTCCGCCCGGCGATCGGCCGTCCGGTGCGGAAGCTGACCCGTCTGGTGTTGGCCCGACGCTTTCTGCCCCGCCCCCCGCATACGATCTGGCAGAGGGCGATATCGCGACACCAACGGAATGGGATCTCCCGGATTTCCTGCGGACGGAGACCGACGGAGCGGGCGGGTTCCCGGGCTCGCCGCCAGCGCCTGAATCTTTGCCCGAGGGGTCAGGGGTGCCACTGGCGCTTGGCTCGGAGTCGCCGCGGTCGGAGTCGCCGCGGTCGGAGTCGGGAACTGAGCCGACCCCGAAGCGTCAGCGTCTAGATGATGGGCCGGCAGAGCAGCCTGATCATGACCTGGTTTTTACCGACGGTGATCCGGAATTGTTCGAGGTGCAGGGATCATGGGCTTTACTGGAGCTGGGGACGGAGACCGGCGGAGCGGGTGGGTTCCCGGGCTCGTCGCCAGCGCTGGCACCGGTGCCTGAATTTTCGACGGAGGGGCCAGGGGTGCCACTGGCGCCTGGGTCGGCGTTGCCGCCGCCAGAGGACGATGCGCCGCCGGGCGGGTTCCAGGACTGGCTGTCGTCAGGGATGGATCCGTCGGCATTCGTCATGGGGTTGCCGTCGGAGAACCGCGCGCCGGACGATGCGGTCGGGTCCTCGGGCTCGCCGGCAGCGCCGACGCCGGCGCCTGAATTTTCGACGGGTGAGCCAGGGACGCCACCGGCGCGTGGCTCGGCGTTGCCGTCGGCGGACGGTGCGCCGGTCGGGTTCCCGGGCTCGTCGGCAGCGCTGGCGCCGGCGGATGGCTCGGCGGTGCCGCTGGCGGAGGTCGATGTCGCGTCGGGCTTGGCCCAGAAGGTGGACGCGGTGATCACCGCGTTGTCGGCTGTGGTGCCCAGGAGGCGCTTCGAGGAGTGGGCGCTCGAGGTGTTCGACGTCGACTCTCGGGAGTTCGGCGTGGGGGGCGGGCCCTTCCTTCAGCAGGTGTTGGACGCCTACGGGGAACAGTTGGCGGAGTTGGGGGTCCGCAGCCTGGATGGACTGCGTGCGTGGGTGATTCGTGAGCTGGCCGACGACCTCGCCCGGGGTGACGAGTCGAGGTTCAGGGGGATTCTTCCGTATCCGGAGGGCGTGTCGGAGCAGGAGCGGGAGGCCCTGCATCGGGTCTGGTACCACAAGATAGGAGAGGTCGATTCGGGTCATGAAGTGCGGGATGTGCTTCTCTATGTGTTGGCCGGGGGGTTGCCCCTGTCGATGCGGGTCCATCATGGGTTCGGTGCCCCGCACGACATCATCTCGCCGCTGGGTGACGGTGTCACCCCGAAACAGGTTCTGTTCTTGGAGAACGGTTACCTTTCTTTCGTCGAACCTCGTGCCGAAGACGGTACCGGCATCGCCGACCAGATCGATGCGGGCTTCCCGCAGGCAAAGATAGACCCCAGCGACCAGGAGAAACTGGATGGGGAGTTCGAGAAGACACGTGATCTGCTGCAAAAGGCGATCGCCAATGCGGAGGAGAAGAATCCCGACAGCACCTACTGGCGTATCCTGGGAAACACCTTCCAGCGTAACCTCGCGGACATCCGTCGACGCCTCACCTTCCCCCACAGGCAGGTTCAGGAACTCGCCGAACACCTCCAATACTTCAAGAAGCTCAAGACCCAGGGCGGCTGGGTAGACCAGCGCCCAACGGACCTCCACGACCCATTCACCATCCGTGTCCCGGCCACGGAAATGTCGGAGTTCACCCCTCCAGCGCAAGTGTTGAGCATCCGGCTGGCGGACGGCCAGCCGCCGCATCGGGAGTTTGTCGCTGGGCTTGCCGTCCGGGGCGATGAGGTCAATGTCACTTTTGAGGATTTTGGGGCATTGGGTAGCGGCTTTGTCGAAATCACCCCGCCCGACGGCACCGAAAGCGCCATCTTCCGAAGGATCGGCCGCCAGTTCACTGCCGGCGAGTTGAAGGTTCTGAAGAGAATGGCACCCGGCCGGGCGTGGACAACCGATCGCCCATTGTTCGGCGAGTCCTACCGCAGCACGACGTCCATATTCAATAGGCAATTGAGGATATCGCTCGGCGGGGGTGTCGGGGTCCACGGCCGCAAACCCACTGTCCCGCCAGGCATCATGGTTGACGGCGGTGAATTCGACTTTCCCGAGATGAACCGAATTCGTTTCGAGAGCGGGTTTGACGCCATTGGTCGACCCATGGTGGTCGCGAAAATCTCGGCCACGGTCGGCGGAGCCGAACAGGACCTGTACGTGGAAGTGGTCAAGCCCGCTCCCACCGCGTACGACATCGGCGGTTTCCCCGGAAAAGTGCTGTGGGAGTTGAAGAATCGGTGGAATCTTTCCGACTCGGAAGTTTTCAAAGACAAAATTAGGGCGGGGAATAGATTGCCCTACCCCCTGGAGACTGTTGTTGGTAAGGGGGGCTTGACCGGTGGGGGGGAGGTGCAGGTCGCCGTTGGGACGCCGATCACCTTCTGGGTAGGGAAGTGGCCGCGGCTGCCCGCATCGGAACTCGGCGTTTTCGTCGTGGTCAAGGCGCCGTTGGCCGGCGACAATAACCGACACGCCTACCGGCTCTTAAACACGAGGACGACGATCGATAAGTTCGCTGAGCTCATGGGAACGCTCCGGAGACTGCGTGGGCACGTGCCAGCCGAGTCGGAGACTGGGCCAACCTCGAAGCGTCGTGGGCGCGCCGATGATGGGCCACGGAGGCCGCGCCGTCGACGTGGGCCGGCGTTGGAACGGCGCCCGGCCGGCCCTGGCGCTCCGCACGGCAATCAGCCGTTCGGTTCGACGGGCGGTGAGCGGTCTGGTGTTGGCCCGGAGAGCTCTGCCCTGAGGGATGACTCGCCGGTATTGCTCGATATGTCGATATCGGATTGGCCGGAGCCGGAGCCGGAGCAGGAGGTGGCTGAGGCGATCACCACGTTGTCGGCCGTGGTGTCCAGTGACCAGGCGACACTCTTCGAGGAGTGGGTGCTCAAGGTGTTCGACGTCGACCCTCGGCGGTTTGACATGGGGGTGGCCGGGGTCTTTCAGCCGGTGTTGGACGCCTTTGGGAACCAGTTGGCGAAGTTGAAGGTCCGCAGCCTGGATGGACTGCGTGCGTGGGTGATTCGTGAGTTGGCCGACGACCTCGCCCGGGGTACCGAGTCGAGGTTCAGGGAGATTCTTCCGTATCCGGAGGGCGTGTCGGAGAAGAAGGAGCGGGAGGCGCTGCACCGGAACTGGCTCCAAAAGGTCGTAGGTGGCGGGGTTCACGAACTCACGCTTGTGCCTTTCCATGTGGCGGCCGAGAAGTTGTCCCGGCCGATGCAGGTCCATCATCCGTTCGGTGCCCCGTACCGCATCGGCCCGCGGCCGGGTGACGGTGTCGTCCCGGAACAGGTCCTGTGGTGGAAGGGCGCCTACTTCCTCGTCAAACCCCGTGCCGAAGACGGTTCCGGCATCGCCGACCAGATCGCTGCGGGCTTCCCCCAGGAAGCGATAGATCCCAGCACGCGGCGGAAACTGGATGGGGTGTTCGAGTCGACGCGTGGTCTGCTGCAAAATGCGGTCGCCAAGGCGGAGAAGAATCGCGACAGCGCCTACTCGCGTATCCTGGAAAATGGCTTCCGGCGTGACCTCGCGGTCATCCGTCAAGGATCCTTCCCGTACAGTCAGGTCCGGGAACTCGACGCACACCTCCGATACTTGCGCAATCTCAAGGACCAGGGCGGCTGGGAAGACCAGCGCCCAAGTAATCTCGCCGCCCAATTCACCATTCGCGTCCCGGCCACCCCGGTGCGGCATGACCCGGAGATATCGGGGTTCACTCGTCCGGTGCCCGGGTTGAGCATCTGGCTGGCCGGCCAGGAGGTGCGTCTCGATGGGATCGATGGGCTTGTTCGCCCGGGTGATGAGGTCGATGTCACTTTCGGGAAGATTGGGAGAAGGCGTGGTGCCGGTTTTGTCGAAATCCGGTACACCGCGCCCGACGGCACCGAAAGCGCCATCTTCCGAAGGATCGACCGCGAGTTCACTGCCGACGAGTTGAAAGTTCTGAAGACGATGGCACCCGGCCGGGCGTGGACAACCGATCGCCCATTGTTCGTCGAGTCCTACCGCTCCACGACGTCCCTAAGAAAGCACAATGATAGGCGATCGGGTGGTAGGCGATTGGGCCTACACCTCGGCGGGGGTGTCGGGGGGGCCAATGCCCGCCAGCCCGAAATCCCGCCAGGCATCGTGGCCGGTGGAGGTTCGTTCGACTTTCCCACGATGGAACGGATTGTTTACAGAGCCGGGTTTGACGCCATTGGTCGACCCATGATGGTCGCGGCAATCTCGGCCACGGTCGGCGGAGCCGAACAATACCTGTACGTGGAAGTGCTCAACCCCGCTCCCACCGTGGACGACATCCGCGGGACCTTCGCGTCCGGAAAAGTGCTGTGGGAGCTGGAGAATCTGTGGAATCTTTCCGACTCAGTGGCTTACAAAGGCAAAATTGGGTCGCAATTTAACTTGCCCCACCCCCTGGATCGTGCTGTTGGTAACAGTAAGAATGGTAAGGGGGACTTGACGTTCGGTGGGGAGGAGGTGCAGGTCGCCGCCGGGGCGGAGGTCATCTTCTGGGTAGGGAAGTGGCCGCGGCTGCCCGCATCGGCAATCGGCGTTTTCGTCGTGGTCAGGGCGCCGCTGGTCGACGACGAAAACCGACACGCCTACCGGCTCATCAACACGGGCATGAAGATCGATAAGTTCGGTGAGCTCATTGAAAAGCTCGGCCAGCTGAAGGAAGTCACCCTGCTTGGCCCGCAAGCCGAGGGGGCACCTGAGCCGACCGGGCAGGGTCCGAGCATCGGGCAGGGCCCGGGCGCCGGGGATGAGTCGGGTTCCGAGGGTGACTCGGGTTCCGAGGGTGAGTCGGGTTCCGAGGGTGGGTCGTTGCCTGGTGGTGCGGCGGCGTTTGAGTGGGGTCCTGTGGGGGGTGGTTCGTCTTCGGGTGGTGGGAAGGGTGTGTTGCGGTCGGGGTGGGCGGCGGGTGTGGAGCCGTCGGTGGAGTGGGTTGAGGGTGGTTGGCGTGTGTCGTATCGGAGTTCGGCAGGTTTGCCTGCTTGGGACGAGATGACGCATGTGTTTACTGATCGGTTCACCTGGCAGGGTAAGGATTCGTTGCGGTTGGTGCCGACGCCGGGGGAGGCTCGTCCTTTCCGGGTGGAGCATGCGGGGAAGGATGCGGGGGAGCGGGTCTACGTCGATTATTGGTGGCATCGTGGGTCGGGGACGGCGGTGTTCCGTCTGCGTTTGGAGCCTGATGCGGATGTGACGGAGACTGCGATTCTGGGCACGTTGGGTGCGGTTGAGCAGTGGGTGGTGGAGACGAACCGGGCTGTGGGGGTTGGGGGTGGGCCGCGGGTCGAGGTGGTGTTCGATCCGGTGTCCAGCGAGGTCCGGTCGGCGGTGCGGCTGAGTCCTTTTGGTGATGCTCTGAAGAAGAGCAGGAATGTGTGGGTCAGTAAAGATAAGTCGGCGGGTCGGATCGAGATATTACATTGGCTTGCGGAGCTTGCTCCTGACTGGTTAGGGCATGAGTTCGGGCATTTACTGGGGATTAAGCACCCTTGGTCGCCCAAGAATCTCCTGAGGGAGACCAGGCCGGCCGGTGAGGATCTGACCGGTGAGGATCATCACCGTAAGCCTGGGTTCACGGAGCGGGAGAAGGACCAGATCCGGGCGGTGGCTGAACCGTTCGCGGCTCCCACGTTGGCGCCACGGCCGGTGGGGTCGTCCGGGTCTGAGTCCGGGTCTGAGTCTGGGTCTGAGTCTTTGGACGTGTCGTCCCGTTCGTTGCCGGGGCGGCCGGCAGCGATGGAATGGGGCCCGGCCGACTCTGGAGATGCCACCTCCGGCCCCCACGACACCCTCGTTGCCGAGGACGACGACGGATCGGGGCATTCCCTCGGTCGGGTCTCCTCGTCGGAGAGTTCCTCGTACGATGACCTTCCCCCGCAGGGCTCGACGATCGACTTCCGGAAGGCCAAAGAAGACTGGCACAAAATCGAGTTCCGCATGTCCCGCTACGAAAAGCTGTGGAACAACCGCGACCTGAAAGCCGCCTACGAGGGCTTCAAGGAACAGATGAAGTTCGAGCTCCGGCTGAAAGCTCAGGGTCGGACCAACGACGAGATCGACGCTGAGGTGGTCAAGCGGTTCGGCTCTGACCGGGTCGCCCCGTTAGCGCAGTTGATGGCGGACAACCACGCTTTCTCCGTCCCGGCCAAGTGGTGGTTCAACCACCAGCACGACAGCGACTTCGAGGTCCAGTTCCCAGAAGCCGTGGAGCAGTTCCGGTCGAGGCTCGCCCTCTGGGGCAAGATCGGCCCCGCCGTCGCCGAACGGATCACCGAGCAGAGCGGCAATCGGATGCTCGAGGCGACGCCCGGTGGGCAGATCTTCGACAACATCATGCTCGGCACCGGCAGCTTCTTCAATTACCCGCCCGGCTTCAACCGCATGTGGGAACAGTTCTCCCACCAGCTCGTGGCAGTCACCGACGGGATGATCGACGCCCACGTGTACCGGGGGGTGATGATACCGAGCGTCCTGCACAACACCGAGGCGAAGATCCTCTTCGAGAAGGTCGACCGGCGCGAGATCGAGGGCCTGCGTGTCGTCGCGTGGGAGTTCGTCGACGAGAAAAAGACCAAGATCGCGAGGGCGGGCGAGTACGTCGTCCGTTCCCAGGGGTCCTACGACGAGCGGGTCCCGAAGCTCGAAAAGGGCAAGACCTCGAAAACCTTCGACGAGCGCCAGCAACAGCTCTACGAACAGCTCTCCTACCGCCGGGAGGAGTACAACCGGATCGGTCTGCAGGACTCGCTTCCCGAGCTCCCGCCGCTCGGACGGAGGGACAGCAACTACATCTTCGTGGTGTCGGACGCGAACCAGCCCGAGGTCATGGAGAGCCCGGAGAGCCTCACCAGGAAATTGACGATGGCGTGGGAGAGCCAGACCGTCGACAACCCGTTGGCCCGGCTGGACCAGATGCTGGCCGTACTCGAGTACGCGCGGAACAACCGGGAGTGGTCGGGTAGTGAATCCTCGTTCGTCGATCTCACGACCAGCCTGTCGAACCTGAACACAGGCCCGGCGGGCAGCCTGTCGGGCTCGATCGCCAGCATTCTGGTGCCCCCGACCCGGCGCAACACCGCGCTGGACCCGACCGACGCCGAGCTCGGTCCGCTTCCGGAGGACCCGGATCTGAGCCTGTCCGGGTCCGACTACTCGCCCACGCTGGGTGTCGTACCGGAGGAATGGGCTCCTCCGGCCGGCTCTGACACTGCGGTCGACGCCGGGGATCTGGCCGGCGTGGCCGTATCCACGGTAGCCGCGTCGAGTGCGGCGGAAGCCGCCACGGCGCGAGGCTCGGTGGAGGCGGTCGAGATTGATGCGGAGCGGTGGCGGCCGAAGCGTGATGTGGACCGCCGCGGTAAGCCGGGTTTCGTCGACGCGTTTGAGGTCAGCCGGGGTGGGGTGCGGCGGCTGCCGGATAGTGGTGAGCGGATCGCGGTGCGGTTTGCGCTGGTTCCGGGGGATGAGTGGGTTATTCGGCGGCGGTTGTTTGTGGAGGGTCCGCCGGACGCGGTGGCGCAGGTGAAGCAGGACACTCTGGACGGTATCGCCGAGTTGAACGGTAAGCCGGCGGTGTTGCCGGAGGTCGGCAAGACGCTGCGGTGGGAAGTGCAGTTCGTGGCTGATGAGGCTCTGGCCCATCAGAAGGTCACGGTCGTTGCCGAGGGTAGCGGGACGGATCAGCGTCGTTGGGCGGCGGGTGAAGATCCTGGGGTGTACGTGCATGAGGTCGTGCACGGGGCGGGTGTTGTCGACAGGGACGATTCGACGCTGATGGGCCCGCACAGGCACGGCGGTGATTGGAGTTTGTCCGACGAGGATCTTGGGGACATCGTGGAGATCCTCAAGCCTCATTACGCGGGTGTGGTGGGCAGTGACGGTCCTGCGGTACGGCCGGCGGGTGCGGCCAGCGCGGCGCGGGGCCCGGCCACCGTGCAGGAGTGGTGGGACAGGGGCTTCGACGTGCCGCCGAGGTTCCAGAGGCCGCCGGCCGAGCCTGTCGGCAACGACCTGATGGACGACAGTGACAGTGACAGTGACAGTGACGGGCCTTACGTGCCCTCGGCCCGGGAGCGGGCGGAGAAGGCCGCCGTGCCGGGCCCGCACTTGGCCCGCGTGTTTGCCCCGCCGCCGGGCCCGAGCGCCGCACCCGGTCCCGGTCACATCGCGGAGGCCTCCGGGGGGGACGGTGTTGCCGTGGCGCCGTCGGTGCCGACGGCCTCGGCCCCGCCGGAGATCGTGGATTCCCCGGAGTGGGATGGCTTCTTCCAGCAGGTGCTGAACAGGGCGGGGGGCCAGGTGGCGGGGACGCTCGGTCTGCCGACGGTGGAGATTGATGATGTCCGCCACCATCTGGCCGTCGAGGTTGACCGGATCGTCCAGCGTACGGATTTCCGGGGTCATCTGGATCCGTCCGGTTCTTCCTTGGAGGTGTTGCGGGAGGCGTTGGAGTCCAGGGGGAGGTCTGTGCCCGGCCTGACGCAGGTTTTGCCGCATCTGGTCTCGGCGGCGTTCGGGGTCGATGTCGCGGTGTCCGGCAGCGGGACCGTCGGGCGCGATCAGGGTGCCGGCCCGCAGGCGGGCACCGGTCAGGGGCGCCTGCGCCGGCCTGCGGGCCGGGGACGGGCGGCAGCGCCCGGCGGGCCCGACTCCGGTGAGTTCGGCCACGAGCCGATGGTCCAGGACGTCGAGTTGGGCGAGGCGGCGGCGCCGCTGCGCACAGGCGATCGAGCAGGTGTGGCGGGCGGGTGGACGGAGGGGGAGCCGCCGGAGCTGCCCGGCGGGTACACCAAAGAGGTCAAGGTCGACCGGGTAGGGCGGCTGACGTTCACGCTGGACGGCAGGGCGCCGGGTGTCGGTGTGGCCGCTGCGAAGCGGATGGCGACGGTCTGGTTCGGTCACCGCAAGGACAGGTTGCCTGCGGGTGAGGCGGCCGCGTGGATCAAGGTCGAGGGCCTGGACGGCCGGAAGGGCGTCCTGTTCTGGCGGTGGCTGGACCCGGCCCCCACCGAGGAGGACCTGGAGAGGCTGGAGGACTACGAGCCCCGGACCGCGCATGCGGGCGAGTGGACGGAGGGGGACCCGCCGGAGCTGCCCGGCGGGTACACCAAAAAGATCCGGATCGACCGGCAAGGGCGGCTGACGGTTACGGTGGGCGGCAAGAAGCCGGGTGTCGGTCCGGCCGCTGTCGGCCAGGACGTGACGGTCCGGTTCGGTCCCCGCACGGACGGGTCGCCTGAGGGTGAGGCGGCCGGGTGGATCAAGGTCGAGGGCCCGGAGGGCCGGGAGGGCGGCCCGCTCTGGCGGTGGCTGGACCCGGCCCCCACCAAAAAGGACCTAAAGAGGCTGGAGTCCTACGGGACCGTGCGTGCGGGCGAGTGGACGGAGGGGGACCCGCCGCAGCTGACCGGCGGGTACACCAAAGAGGTCAAGCTCAACCGGCAAGGGCGGCTGCCGTTCACGCTGGCCGGCAAGACGCCGGGTGTCGGTGCGGTCGCTGCGTACCGGAAGGCGACGGTCTGGTTCGGTCCCCGCACGGACGGGTCGCCTGAGGGTGAGGCGGCCGGGTGGATCAAGGTCGAGGGCCTGAAGGGCCGGAAGGGCGGCCCGTTCTGGCTGTGGCTGGACCCGGCCCCCACCAAAAAGGACCTGAAGAGGCTGGAGACCTACGAGAACCGGGATGTGGATGCGGGCGAGTGGACGGAGGGGGACCCGCCGCAGCTGATCGGCGGGGACACCAAAGAGGTCCCGATCGACCCGCAAGGGCGGCTGCCGTTCCCGGTGGGCGGCACGCCGGGTGTCGGTTCGGTCGCTGCGGACCAGATGGCGACGGTCTGGTTCGGTCCCCGCACGGACGGGTCGCCTGAGGGTGAGGCGGCCGCGTGGATCAAGGTCAAGAGCCTGGAGGGCCGGAAGGGCGGCCCGTTCTGGCTGTGGCTGGACCCGGCCCCCACCAAAAAGGACCTGAAGAGGCTGGAGACCTACGAGAACCGGGACGTGGATGCGGGCGAGTGGACGGAGGGGGACCCGCCGCAGCTGACCGACGGGTACACCAAAGAGGTCCCGATCGACCCGCAAGGGCAGCTGCCGTTCCCGGTGGGCGGCACGCCGGGTGTCGGTTCGGCCGCTGCGGACCAGATGGCGACGGTCTGGTTCGGTCCCCGCACGGACGGGTCGCCTGCGGGTGAGGCGGCCGCGTGGATCAAGGTCAAGAGCCTGGAGGGCCGGGAGGGCGGCCCGTTCTGGCTGTGGCTGGACCCGGCCCCCACCAAAAAGGACCTGAAGAGGCTGCGGACCTACGAGCCCCGGACCGCGCATGCGGGCGAGTGGACGAAGGGGAACCCGCCGCAACTGCCCGACGGGTACACCAAAGAGGTCCCGATCGACCTGCAAGGGCAGCTGCCGTTCACGGTGGGCGGCAAGAGGCCGGGTCTCGGTGCGGTCGCTGCGGACCAGATGGCGACGGTCTGGTTCGGTCCCCGCCCGGACGGGTCGCCTGAGGGTGAGGCGGCCGCGTGGATCAAGGTCGAGAGCCTGTACGGCCGGAAGGGCGACTCGTTCTGGCGGTGGCTGGACCCGGCCCCCACCAAAAAGGACCTGAAGAGGCTGCAGGCCTACGAGAACCGGGATGTGCGTGCGGGCGAGTGGACGGCGGGGGACCCGCCGCAGCTGACCGGCGGGGACACCAAAGAGGTCCGGATCAGCCGGCAAGGGCGGCTGCCGTTCCCGGTGGGCGGCACGTCGGGTGTCGGTTCGGTCGCTGCGGACCAGATGGCGACGGTCTGGTTCGGTCCCCGCCCGGACGGGTCGCCTGAGGGTGAGGCGGCCGCGTGGATCAAGGTCAAGAGCCTGGAGGGCCGGAAGGGCGACTCGTTCTGGCGGTGGCTGGACCCGGCCCCCACCAAAAAGGACCTGGAGAGGCTGCAGGCCTACGAGCCCCGGACCGCGCATGCGGGCGAGTGGACGGAGGGGGACCCGCCGCGGCTGCCCGACGGGTACACCAAAGAGGTCCGGCTCGACCTGCAAGGGCAGCTGCCGTTCACGGTGGGCGGCAAGAGGCCGGGTCTCGGTGCGGTCGCTGCGTACCGGATGGCGACGGTCTGGTTCGGTCCCCGCACGGACGGGTCGCCTGAGGGTGAGCTGGCCGGGTGGATCAAGGTCAAGAGCCTGGCGGGCCGGAAGGGCGGCTCGTTCTGGCGGTGGCTGGACCCGGCCCCCACCGAGGACGACCTGGAGAAGCTGCGGGCCTACGAGCCCCGGACCGTGCATGCGGGCAAGTGGACGGAGGGGAACCCGCCGCAGCTGACCGACGGGTACACCATAAAGATTCGGATCGACCCGCAAGGGCGGCTGCCATTCCCGGTGGGCGGCAAGAGGCCGGGTGTCGGTGCGGTCGCTGCGAACCGGAAGGCGACGCTCCGGTTCGGTCCCCGCACGGACGAGTCGCCTGCGGGTGAGGCGGCCGCGTGGATCGAGGTCGAGGGCCTGGACGGCCGGGAGGACAGCTCGTTCTGGCGGTGGCTGGACCCGGCCCCCACCAAGGAGGACCTGAACAGGCTGCAGGCCTACGAGCCCCGGACCGCGCGTGCGGGCGAGTGGACGAAGGGGGAACCGCCGCAGCTGACCGGCGGGTACACCAAAGAGATCCCGATCGACCCGCAAGGGCGGCTGCCGTTCACGGTGGGTGGCAAGAAGCGGGGTGTCGGTGCGGTCGCTGCGGGCCAGATGGCGACGGTCTGGTTCGGTCCCCGCCGCACGGACGAGTCGCCTGCGGGTGAGCCGGCCGCGTGGATCAAGGTCAAGGGCCTGAAGGACCGGGAGGGCGGCTCGTTCTGGCGGTGGCTGCCGGCCCCCACCGAGGGCGACCTGAACAGCCTGAAGAACTACGAGTACAAATCCCACCGAGCCGTGGATGCGGGCGGGTGGACGGCGGGGGACCCGCCGCAGCTGACCGGCGGGTCCCCCGACAACGCTGTTCCGGTGACACCCGCGTCAACCGGATCCGTAGCCGCGGCATACCATGCAGAGCAGGACGACGCGGTAGATGTCCCCGGACCCGACACAGACGACCGGACCCCATCGGTCGACGGGTCGTGGGCCCGTCCGGCGGTCGGGAACACGTCGCAGGGCCAGCAGCGGCCAAGGTCGGCGAGCGCGCAGGTCGACCGGGGGCAACCGGCAGTGCGGACTCCGCCGGCCGCCCCCCCGCCCCCGCCGGAGCCGCAGCCGCAGCCGCAGCCGCAGCCGTT
Source organism: Micromonospora sp. B11E3 (assembly GCF_039871625.1). Classification (NCBI taxonomy): domain Bacteria; kingdom Bacillati; phylum Actinomycetota; class Actinomycetes; order Micromonosporales; family Micromonosporaceae; genus Micromonospora; species Micromonospora sp. B11E3. Next base: position 20,745 of record NZ_JBDPMC010000090.1, read on the forward strand.
GGAGCGTTGGCAGCAGGCGGCCGGCCAGGCTGACGCTACGCAAAGATCAGCCAATGCGTTCTGGGATGTTGTTGTGGACCCGTCGTCGTTGAGGTCCGTCCAGCGGCCGGCCATCGCATCGGTGGCCGGCCCGGATCCGATGTTGCCGGTGCCGGGTGACGGGTACTGCATGCTGTACGCCTTCATCGCCACCGATCCGATCGGGGTCCGTGACGTGCTGCGCCCGCACCTGCCCGGGGAGTTGGACCAGTTCCTGTCCGATCCCGGCCGGGTGCGTACCAGCGTGGTGGGGCTGGTCGGCCCGGAGGAGGTACCCCCCGGATCCCCGCTCGCGCAGGTGAGCAAGCTGTTGCAGGCCCACGTCCGGCGGTACCTGGACAGCAACGCCGGGCAGTTGCCCCCCGAGGTGACCAGGCAGCGGATCAACTTCCGCGAGCAGCGTGAGCAGCAGGTGGCGGACCTGAGCCACCAGCAGGTGCTGGACTGGCTGGCATACCTTGGCAGCCCTCACGTCACCGACGGCAGCCCTTACGTCACCGACGGCGGCACGTACGTCACCGACGCCAGCATGCTGCCTCCGGCCGTGATCGAGCACCGGTACGACGCGGTGCGTGCCATGGCGATGCTGCCCGGCGGGTCGCTGGATCTCGGCGCGCCGACGGACGTACCGCAGCGGCAACTGGACTTCCTCACGCAACACGGCCAGGGCTTCCCGGTGGGGAACCTGGACCCCGACACGGCCCGGAACTATCTGGTCAGCGTGCTGACCGAGTCCGACCGCCAACTCGAACCCGACGAGCTCGCCGTGGTCCGATCAACGGTGGACAACTGGCAACAGCAGTGGAGCGCCCCGGCCGCGGAGTTCCTCGGCCCCCTGCTGGCCCACGCCACCGGCCGCCGGGTCATCATCTGGCGGGTACCCCGGCAGGGAGCGCAACCGACGACAAGCGCCGCGTACGGCCCGGAGGACACCGACCTGTCGGTCGACCTGTACCACGTCGCGGCCGACCCGAACAACCCGACCATCCTCAACCACTACAACGCCGCGGCCGCCGTCAACGACGACCAGCAGGGCACCGGGGCTTCCCATGCGCCATCCGCACCGGTCCCCACCCAGCCCCGGCAGGTGCAGGCCGGCCAGGAGCAACCGGCGGCGCAGACCTCGTCGCCTGCCCGACTGACGGCCACCGTCAGGTCGCGGCCCCACCCCGACCAACTGAACCCAGACCCACGCACCACACCACGAGAGCGGCATTACCTCGATGATGGACGGACCAAGATCATCTGGGTCCGCGACGACGAAGAGGTATCAGCCGACCAAGAACTCGTGCTGATGAAAGAGATCACAGACAGCGTCCAACCAGACCCGGCAATGGACGACGCGTTTCCCTGGCGCGACGCTGACGACCCGCGCGGACGGGTCTTCGCACCCTTCGCCGACGACAACGGCCAGGTACACCGCGTCGTCCGTGAAAACGCCCACCTGATCACCGCCACCCTGACCTCGGGCAAACAGACCTTGAAGAAAATCGCCAACGACCCGAAAGACCCCCGGCTACCTCCCCTGCCAGGCGAGGTGATGGAGCGTCTGTGGCCCCAGATCGAGCAGATGGTCGCAGCGGAGATGCGCCGACTGGTCCTCGGCGAATCATTGGAAAACCCACGAGTCAAAGTCATCCGCATGACCGCAGACCTCCTGGAACCTCACGAACGCGGACGCGACGCACTCGAAGACAAGTTGGGATTGGGCCTGGACGACGGCTTCGTGCCGAGCAGCATCATTGCAGGGCTCGGCCCGTACCTCGGCGCCGTACTCGAAGATACGCAAATAGAAGCAGCCTGGAAAGGAACCCACCGGCTGTACCCAGCCTATTCGGTGAACCTCGAAACCTCCCGCCCTTTGGCCCAGCACCGTGGTCGCCGGTCTCGCGGTCGGCGACTTGTGGCTCCAAAACAAGGCAAGCGCGTTATCGTCATGAGCGCCGAAGGCGCCGCAAACTCCATTGCTTTCGCCAACACCGCACTCAAACCCGGCACCACAGAAATCGACACCTACCGCACCAACTCGGTGTTCCTGCAATTCACCATCAGGATCCCCGACAACAACAACCAAATCCGCCGACAAGAGATCATGTGGCTCTTCGGTCTGAACAACCTGTTCGACCCCGAAATCAACCCCAATCGCATCGTCATCGTCGACTACGGCCCTGACTACGGCAAGGGACAGAATTTCGCACCCAGCAAACCCATCAAACAAGAACCCGACACCACACCCCCACCGACCTGACAGGGCCCCGGCGTGAAGCCACTACATCGATGATTCGAGCGCGATCTTGATGCGCGGGTAAGTGGCGCAGAATGTTGCGATCCTTACGCGTGTCGTGTCAGGATCGGCGGCGATGAGCCAGTCCACCCTCGCCCCGCCCACCGTCGCGCCGCCCCGGCGGATCGCCGCGCTCGCCCTGCCGACCCTCGTGGTGCTCGCCGCCGAGCCGCTCTTCTAAGTTAGGCGGGGTTGAGCCAGCGCGGCCCTGTACCGTGCCAAAACTCGTTCAGTGGCTTTGACCTGGCATTTTGAAGATCATTTCAGGCCGCCCGGTGGGTCTGTTGCGTTGGGCGAAAGCATGATCGATTCCGGCTTGCCTGGTGTGGTCTGCTGGGCCGGTGAGGTCGTCGACTCGTGTCCGGTCCTGGTCTCCGCCTGCGTCGGTGTTCGTCGGGTTCCGGTTCCCGCCCGAGGTGATCGTGCTGGCGGTCCGTTGGTATCTGCGGTTCGACCTTCTCGTACCGGGATGTGGAGGAGTTGCTGGTCGGGCGGGGTGTCGAGGTGGATCACGTTACGGTCTACCGGTGGGTGCAGTGGTTCACCTCGCTGTTGGTCGACACCGCTCGCTTCGTTCGTCACTCACGTGGTGACCGTTGGTTCGTGGACGAGCCCTACGTCAAGGTCAGCGGGGTGTGGCGGTACGTGTACGGGGGCCGTGGACCAGCATGGTCAGGTCATCGACGTGCTCGTCTCGGCCCGTCGGGACGCCGCAGCGGCCCGTGTACCGTGCCAAAACTCGTTCAGTGGCTTTGACCTGGCATTTTGAAGATCATGTCAGGCCGCCCGGTGGTACTCGTTGATCACCCCGCTGAGTCGTCGTCGGCGTCGTACGGGCTTGTCCATGGGGATGATGGCGGCCGGGTCGTGGTTGGGTGGCCGCTGCTGCCGCCCTTGATGCGGCCGGTGGTCGTTGAAATGGTCCACGTACTCGCCGACTACGGCCAGCGCGTGCCGCTCGTTGTAGATCAACACGTG
>NZ_JBDPMC010000091.1:0-22041 GCF_039871625.1 Micromonospora sp. B11E3
ATCTGTACCTGGCCGCCGCCATCGTCACCATCCGTCAGCTCATCACTCGAGCCCGAACCCTCTACCGCTGGGACGCCCGACCCACCACTCGCAGACTCAGATGACACCTATTGCCGGTCGCTCTTAGCGCTGAACAGGACGCGACCCCAGTGCACCCGCGGGACGGCGACCTCCAGTTCCCGCAGACGCGTCCGTTCGGCAGGGCCTGTCACCGACTCCTCGACGTCGCCAGGCAGCGAGGCGTGCGGTTCGGCGTCGATACCGAGTGCCGCCACGTCGGTCCGTGGGGCCACCGCAGCCGCCCGGTAGCCGGAGCAGTGCGTAATCCTACCCACGATGCCGGGCGGCCAGAGCGACTCACGGCACGGCCCCGATGTGAGCGGTGCGGCCCATGCCCCAGTTGTTCCAGGGCCTGCCGGGCACAGCGGCGGGCTGTCACGAACTCCCGTCGCCGACTGTCGAGCGCACCGGCGATCAGGTCCTCCTCGCCGGGGAACGGCTCTTCGCCCAGGACGTCCTCGAACTGTTCCACCACCGCCACTGATACCGGGACCAGGGACGTGATCAACGACCACCGTCCACATCATCCACGCTGTCGAAAATGACATTCATATCGGTGTAAGCTACATCCTGTCTCCGTGCCCGCTCAATACGCACCCGACCCACGAGGAGCCTCTCGATGTCACTCGGCACCTTCGCCCCCCAGGGCGATCCCGTCCCGGCCCTCACCGAAATCTGGTCGGAACTGCTCGGCGTGCCCTCGCGCACCATCGAGCCCGAGGTGTCGTTCCTGCGTCTGGGCGGAGACTCGGTCCTGGCGGTCCGCATGGCCGCACTCATCCGCAAACGCCTGGGCGTGGTGCTCGCGCTGGCCGATGTGGGCGCCGAGTCGACGGTGTCGGAGCTGGCCGGGCTCGTACGCAGAAGGTCAGCCGGCGGCACCGCGGCCCGGGCGTTGCCGGTCGACCTGCGGCGGCGTGCCGACAAGGCGAGCCCGTTCGCGCTACTTCCCCTGCAACAGGGATACTTCGTCGGCCAGCAGGGCGGCTGGGAGCTGTCGTACGAGTCCGCGCACTTCTACAGCGATGTCGCGTTGCGGAACATGGACAGCGACGAGGCCGCTGAAGCCCTCGCCGACGCCCTGCGGCGCCTCGCCGAGCACCAGCCGATGCTGCGGGCCCGGGTCACCTCCGACGGCATGCAGCACATCCTGCCGCTCGACGCCCCCGCGGCCGTCCCCGAGCCGCAGGTGTACGACCTGCGCAACGCATCGATCGAGACAGCGTCCGAGAGTCTGGCCCGGCTGCGCGCGGAAATGATCGCGAACGGGCCCGACCCGACCCACGGTCCCGGACTCGACGTCCGGCTGACACTGCTGCCCGACGGCAGGGGCCGGCTCCACACGAACATGAGCCTGCTGTTGTTCGACGGATGGTCCGCCACGCTGCTCAACCGGGAACTGCTCGAACTGAGCGCCGACTGGAACGCCGTGCCCGCCCCGCTCGACATGGACTTCGACGACTACGTCGCGTCGGTGCAGGCCCTCCCCCAGAGTGATGCCTGGGCCGGCGACCGCGACTGGTGGTGGTCGCGCCTGGACGCCCTGCCGCAGTCCCCGGCGCTGCCGCTGGCAGCCGACCCCCGGGAGGTCCGTGCCACGACGATGGCCAACCGGGAGCAGTACCTGTCGCCCGGCCGCTGGGCCGCGCTGCGCGACCGGTGCGCCGCGCACGACGTCACCCCGTCGACCGCGATGTTCACCGCCTTCGCGATCACCATCGCCCGGTGGGCCGGCCACCACCGCCTCCTGCTGAACTCCCTGCAGCTCAACCGGCTGCCGCTGCATCCCGACGTGCATCGCGTCTTCGGGGCCTTCGCCTCGACCATGCTGCTGCCCACCGAACTCGCACCGGGCTCGACGTTCACGCAACTGGTCACCCAGGCACAACGGCGGTTCACCGAGTATTCCGGGCACGCACTGGTGACCGGTGTCGAGGTGTCCCGGGAGCTCGGCCGGCGGCGCGGCACCCATCGGCCGGTCGCCCCGGTGGTGTTCCAGAGCACGCTCGGCATGGACGCCGCCATGGGCGCTCAGCAGCCCGACGCCGCCGGGCCGTTGGGCGAGCTGGGCATGGACGACTTCTTCCATCAGCTGCGTACCCCCCAGGTGGCGCTGGAAGCCCGGTTCTACGAGCTACGGGGATCGCTGGCCATCGTGTTCTCGCTGGTCGAAGAGCTGTTCGACGCCGCGCAGGTGGACGCCGCCTACGCCGAACTGGTGGCGCTGGTCGGCAGTCTCGCCGACGGCGAGGGCTGGGACCGGCCGGTCGACCTACCCACGGAGCCGGACAGCGACCGGACCGGCCTGCGGCTGGGGCAGTACGCCGACGACCGTCCCGGTGCCGCCGACGGCCCGCCCGCGACCGAACTCGAGCAGACGATCGCCATGCTGTGGGAAGAACTGCTGGACACGCCGGTGCTCGACCGCGGCGCCAGCTTCTTCGATCTCGGCGGCGACTCCCTGCTCGCCGTACGGGCCCTGGCCCGGCTGGCCAAGGAGGCGGAAGTCACCGTGCCGGTGCGCGACTTCCTCGCCGACCCCACGGTGGCCGGGCTGGCCGCGGTTAGCCGCGCGGGTGCCGCGCGATGACGGGCTCCGTCGGCGTGCTCGGTGGTGCCGGCACGGTCGGCCGGACCGCCGTCGAACGGCTGCGTGGCTTCGGGCTCCCCGTCCGGATCGGTGGGCGTGATCTCGACCGGGCCGGCGAAGTCGCCGAGGCGAACGGATCGACTGCTGTGCGCGTCGACCTGTTCGATGACGCCTCGCTCGAGGCGTTCTGCGCGGGCTGCTCGGTGGTGCTCAACTGTGCCGGGCCGTCGTACCGGATTCTCGACCGGGTCGCTCGGGCTGCCCTGTCAGCAGGTGCGGGCTACGTGGACGCGGCGGGTGACTTGGTTGCGGTGGAGGCTCTCGCCCAGGATCCACCGGCCGGTCTTTCGCAGCACGCGGCTGTCTTCTCCGCCGGGCTGATGCCCGGCCTCTCCGGGCTCCTACCACGGCTGCTGCTGGACGGCAGCCCGGTGGCCCGCCTCGACGTGTATGTCGGCGGGTCGGTGGAGATCAGCGCGGCTTCCGCAGTGGACGCCCTGCTGACCCGGGGGCCGAAGTTCGGGCACGCGCTGGCGGTGTGGCGCGACGGACAGGTGGCGCAGCACAGCCTGGCGCCGCTGCGTTCCATCACGTTGCCCGGCTTCCACGGGCGGGTGCACGCCGTACCGTTCCTGTCCACCGAGATGATCGGTTTGGCGTCGGCGGCCGGGCTCCCCGAACTGCGCAACTACACCGTGTACGCGACGGACAACCTGCCGCGTGCCTTCGCGACCGCGTGGGCCGACGACGACGAGTCGCCGGAGGCGCACGCGGCCGCGATCGTGCAGGCGGCGCGGCGCGATGTCGAGGACCACGGACGTCACTACGCGGTTCTGGCGTACGCCCGTCCGCCGGCCGGGTCCGGCCTGGTGCCTCGTCGGGTGCTGCTGAGGACACCGGACTCGTACCCGCTCAGCGGGGTGGTGGCGGCCATCGCGGCACGCGAGGTGGCCGCCGGTGCCGTCGCACCCGGCGCGCACTATGCCTCGGAGGCATTGAACCCCCAAACGGTCGCCAGAGAGTTGGCGGGCGACCCCTGGGTCAGCGAGCTGGCCCAGGGGTCGCCCGCTCGCTGACTGGCGCGCAGGTCGTACTCAGGTGGTGGCGGCGAAGAGCTGGACGCCGACCGGATGCAACGGATGGTCCGGGCCGGGAACGGAGACGATCTGGCTGAAGCCGGCGTCGTCCAGCTCGGCCCGCCACTGCGTCTCGTCGAGGAAGATCTGGCCGGTTCCCGCCCGTCTGTCCCGGTCACCCGGCCGCTGCCCGCCCGGCCGGGCCGACATCAGAAACTGCATGGACGTCAGGATCTGGTGCATCTCGCGCGTGGTCTCCACGAACAGGAGCACACCACCGGGCTGCAGCAGGCGCCGGAAGCCGCGCAGGGTTGCGGCGATGTCGACGGCGTTGTGCAGCACGTTGGCGGCGAGCACGACATCGAGTGTGCCCTCGCCGACGTCCTGCGCGAGGATGTCCGTGTTGATGTCGAACCGCCCGTACCGTAGGCCGGCGCGGTCGGCGAACCGGCGCCGGGCGTCGGTGAGGAAGAACGTCGAGACATCGGTGAACAGGTAGTCCAGGGGAGTCTCGCGCAGCGCGTCGAGGACGTCCACGGTGGTACCGCCGACCCCGGCCCCCACTTCCAGAACCCGTAGCGGCCGGTCGGCGGGACGCCATTGCGCTGCCCAGCGCAACGCTTCGGCCGTGGCGGCGTTGACGTAACGGTTGACGGCGTTGTCCCGGTAGGCGCCTTCGGCGGTGCCGGTCTCGCCGTCTGCGAACAGCAGCGCCTGCAGGCTGACCTCGTCACGCAACAGTGCGGGGAGGTACTGCACCGCGGTCTGGAAGAACCGGGTGAGTTCGGGCGGGTAGTGCAGGCCCCGGCGAGCGTCGTCGATGCCGTCGACGGCCGCGACCAGAGCCGTCCGTCCCGGTGCACGCAGATCGTGGTAGCGGTGACCGTCGGTGCTGAGCATGCCGGCATCAACGAGAACCGCGAGCCAGCGGCGCATGATCCATTGATGTCTCGGCGCGATGGCCAGCGCGGCCGCGATCTTCTCCTCGTCGTCGCCGGACGGTCCGGTGCACAGGTCCGCGCCGGCAAGGGTGTCTGCCATGGCCAGCCGGGCGATGCGGTCGAGCTCCTGGAGAAAGACCGGCAGACGCTCGGCGTCGTGCGGGTCGACCGCACGGGCGGCAGCGGCCGCGATGCGATCGGCCGGAACGCCACGGTCGACGGTGAGCCGCAGTCCCCGCGTATCGGCGCCCGCCTGCCGGAGCATCGCCCGCGTGGCCTCGCCGACGCGGCGGCGTACGAAGGCGGTGAACGGCTCATGGGCGCGGCCGGGCGCGGAAGCGACCGAGGTGAAGGCAGCGGCCGCGGGAGCGACGAGCGCGAGAGCGGCAGGATCGGACTGGTCCAGCACCACCGCGACGTCGGCTCCGGCCAGAGCGGTGCGCAGCTGGTGAGCGGTGACGGCGTCGGCGGCGTTCACCAGCAGCCGGTTGGGGATGCCGCCGATGCGGATCGGCCGGCCCTCGGCGATCATCGCGCGGGCATCGTCCATTCCGGCCCAGTTATGGGCGGCGGGCGGGACGCAGGCGTCGGCCGCTTCGACGTGGAGGACCGCGTCGAAGCGGTAGCGGGTCAACTCGGTGTCGGCGGTCATGGTCTTCGGGTAGGCGGCGATGCGCACGTCGCGGCCGCTGCCCATCGCGGCGCGGGCGAGTACGGCGGGGTCGAAGTTGAGTTCGTCGTCGCGGTCGGCTCGGGCTCGGGCGCGCTCGGTGATCACGGAGTCGGTCGCCTCCGGGTCGGCGGCGCGTTCCAGCCAGTGGCAGTAGGCGTCCAGCAGACCGGCGTGCCGGTTGTCGCCCACGATCACCACGCCGCCGGGTGCGACGAGCCGGACCGCGTCCTGCACCACCCGGCTGAGATAGGCGACATCGGGGAAGCACTGCGTGACGGAGTTGACGAGGACGCAGTCCGGTCCGGCGGTGGGGACACCGGCCCGGTCGAGGGCCCGCCGCACCTGCTCGGAACTCGACTCGTGTGCGCCGGCGCTGACGAAGACCTGCCCCGGCCTGGCCCGCTGCTCGTGCCGGCGCACCATGTCCTCAGCGACGTCGGTGCCGACATAGCCGGCCAGGTGCGGGTACAGCCGGCCGGCGAGCAGCCCGGTTCCGCAGCCCAGCTCCAGGACGTGCCGTGGCCGCGTGGCGAGCACCAGTTCGACGGTGCGCTCGACCCATTCGGTCATGTGCGCGACGGGCAGCGGCTCCCCGGTGTCGGAGGCGCGCCATCCCGCCAGGGTGTCACCGTTGCCCGCTCCCGCCGCGTACGTGTAGTCGTACACCTCGGCCCAGTGATCCAGGTATTCGCGTACCAGCGGCCCCAGGCCGGGCCGGACCGCGGTGGCTTCGGGCCGCAGCCGGATCTGCAAGCCGGTGCCGTCGTGGGCTGCGGCGGCGATCCACGGGTGGGCGTGCAGCAGGTCCAGGGCGGCGGTCATCTCCGGGGACACGTACGGCTCCGTTCGGTGGTCATGACAGGTGGCGGGCGAGGGCGGTGTTGAGTACGCGTGCGACAGCGGTGAGTGCCGGCTCGCGCATCAGGGAGTAGTGGTCGGCGTCGATACCGATCACCTCGGGAGGCATGGCGAGACTGGTGGACCAGCCCAGGTCGGTCAGCCCGGGTGGGGTGTCGTCGACGCCCATGCCGATGCCCGAGTTGCGGGTGGCCCTGCGATCGGCTCTGACCAGCAGGGTGTGGGTCCGCTCGTCGCCGTGGAAGCCCGGCCGGTGCTGGGCGAGACCGTGCAGGTGCCGGCCGAAGACCGCGACACGGGAACGGGGATCCTCACGGGTGCCGAGGAGCCGGTGCTGCCGGAGCCGGTCCGTCGCCTCCTGCCAGCGTTGCTCGGCCGGTACGCTCAGGAAGGCGTTCAACGCGTCGGTCGTACCCATGCCGAGGTCGATGTCGAGGTAAGCCTCCAGCGCTCCCAGGTGCCGGGCGAGCACTAGAGCCTCCGCCGTCTCGGGCTCGCCGGGGACCGCCGTGATGTAGGTGGGGTCGTTGGAGTCCAGCATCACCAGCAGCGCGACATGCTGGCCCTGGCTGTGCAGGGTCCGGGCCATCTCCTGGCCCAGGCTGCCGCCCATCGACCAGCCGCCGAGCAGGTACGGGCCGTCGGGCTGGACGGAACGCAGGACATCGACGTAGAGGCGCGCCAGAGCGGGCAGCTCGGTGGGCGCCTCGCCGCCGGATAGGCCAGGATCGGTCAGGGCGACGACGGTGACCCGCTCGTCGAGCCGCTGGCCGAGGTCGGCGTAGCAGGTCACGTCGCCGCCGGAGGGATGGACGAGGAACAGCGTCGGACCGGATCCGGTTCCGGCACGCAAGGTGATCGCCACGTCCTCGACCGGCAGCGCCGGGGTGGCGCTTACGGCCTCGCTGCGCCAGGCTGCCGGGTCCGTCAGGCTGCGCAGCCGGCTCAGGTAACGGTCGAACATGCGGTCGACCTCGGCCGGCGGCAGCACCGGCTCCAGCGCATCCCACTGGACCAGTAGCTGACCGTGATGCTCCAGAACCTGATGGTCGAGCACGGTCTGGGGGGTCTGGCTCAGGGCGGACACCTGCCGGCCCGCCCACTCCAGGTCACGGTCGCCGCCGATGACGTCGTCCAGTCCGAGCGCACTGGTGAACACGACCGGTACGGAGGTGAGCGCACCGGTCTGCGCGGACTTCTCCGCCAGCAGGTCGAGGGCGGAGAAGAGCCGATGGTCCAGGTCGGTGAACAGTCGGCGGTGCACCCGGCCGGCGTGTTCGGCGAAGCTGCCGGCTGCACGCCGGTCCACCTCGTGCAGCAGCAGCGAGGTGAAGTCACCGACCACGCTGTCCATCGCCGGATGCAGCGGCGGGCGGTCGAACAGAGTCAGCGTGACGGCGAAGTGTTCCTCACCGCTCCACTGGGCGAGCAGTTCGCCGTACGCGGTGAGAAGGGCGGCTGTCGGGGTGACGCCGTTGGCGGCGGCGTTACGGCGGAAGGCGGCCCACTGCTGCGCGTCGAGCCGGCCCGTATGCCGCTCGAACCGGCCGCCGGTCTCGATGCCGGAGACCGGCAGAGTGGGTGCGCCGGGCAGGCCGGGCAGCCGGTCGCGCCAATAGCCGGCAGCCCGCGTCCACTCGGGGGTGTCGCGGCGTGCCGCCAGAGCTCGCACGCAACCGGCAAAGGTGATCGGCACCTCCGGCAGGGCCTGATCGGGATTCGCGTAGTAGTGACGCAGGTCCCGGTCGATGATCCAGTAGCTGCCGGCGTCGCAGACGAGGACGTCGATGCCGAGGAACAGACGAACGCCACCGCCCGGCAGCCGGGCCGCGCGGATCTGGACCAGCGGCCACCGATCGGACGGACCGGGTCGGCGGAAGACCTGGTCGCGCAGGGCGGCGAGCCGTTCGGCGCGTTTCTGCTCACCGGCCTGGGTCAGATCCACCGGGCGGATGCGGTAGGAGGGCACCTGTTCCAGTTGCCGCAGCCGACCCTGCCCGGTCGTGATGGTGCGCAGCATCGCGTGCCGGGCGATGACGAGGTTCCACGCCTGCTCGTAGCGGTCGAGATCGAGGTCCGGGCAGTCGTACTCCAGCGCGAAGTGACAGGCGGTGTCGCCGAAGCGGTAACCCCCGGTGCGGCCCGTCCAGTAGGCGTGCTGCACACGGGTCATGGCGAAGGTCCCGTCCGGGTCCGGTCCACCGGTCACCGTCGTGGCCGGATCCCGCTCTGCAGCCGGTTGCGCGCTGCCGATCGTCCCGGCCAGACCGGCGACGGTCGGACGGGCGAGCAGGTCCCGCAAGCTCAGCCGGACCCGGTACCGTTCTCCCAGGTCGGCGAGCATACGGGTGGCCAGCAGCGAGTGTCCGCCCAGAGCGAAGAAGTCGCTGTCGCCGTCGGTGACCGAGGCGCCGAACAGGTCGGACCAGGCTGCCGCCACGACCGCTTCGACGCCGGTGAGGTCACTGGTGACGTCGTCGTTCCGGTGTGCGGTCGTCCGGTCCGCGGCACGCATCCGGGTGCGCAGGTCGGTAGTGGAGACCGCCACGACCGGCGGCACGGTGCCGGCCGTCGCGGCGCTCAGGATCGCGTCGAGGGCGTGCATGCCGGTGGCGGCGTCGAGCGCGAAGGTCAGGTTGACCTCGCGTTCACTGCCCAGCGGCCCCACCTTCCAGGCGTCCCAGACCACGCTGACCCAGCGGGTGTCACCGATGGGCGGCTGTTGCGCGAGGGCGTCGAGGAAGCCGTTCGAGGCACAGTAGGGCCCGGTGCCGATGCCTCCGACGAGCGTGCCGGCTGACGACATGAGCACGACATGGCGGGGACGCTGCTGCGGCGGCAGGTCCTCGATCGCGGCCCGCAGGGCCAGTGCTCCCCGGGCTTTCGCCCGGAGGTGGCCGTCCACGTGTTCGGGGCCGATGCGGCGCATCGGTGCCAATTCTTCGGTGGCCACCACGCCCGCGGCATGCACCACGAGGTCGAGGGTGGACTGCGAGCTCACGTCGGCCAGCAGCGCGCCGGTGGCGCCGGGGTCGGCGGCGTCGAGCACCTGCACGGACACGTCGTGCCCGCGCTGGACGAGGTGGTGCACCGCGTCCTTGCGGTCGCCGGAACGGGAGGTGATCACGACCCTCATTCCCTGCCCGGCCAGGTGCGCTGCGATGGTGACGCCGACATCGCCGAGGCCGCCGATGATCAGCGCGGTCGTGCCGGGTCGCGCGGCCGGGGCGGAGGAGAGTGCGGGCCAGGGTGCCAGGCCGCTCACCCACCGCTGGGAGTTACGGACGGCGGTCTGGATTCCGGTGGATCCCCCTCGCAGGTCGGCGAGCTCGGCGATCACCGCCGGCGCGTGGGTCCGCAGGTCGGTGACGTCGACGGTGCGCCACGACAGTCCGGGCGTCTCCTGGGCGAGGACCCGGGGCAGGGACCGTACCGCCGCGGCGCCGGGCGCGGGCACGTCCGGGCTCTCGACGCGGCATCCGTTCACCGTCACCTGGAGCAGGAAAGCGGGTGGCGGATCGAGCGCGGCGACCCGGCCGTACCGTAGGATCTCCTCACGGGTCTGCTCGGGTGTCCGGGCGTCACCGGTGACGATCACCACGCCGTCGACCGCTTTGGCCGGATCGTCAAGGCCGACGACTTCGGCGTCGCGGGCACGCAGCGCCGCGCCGATGACATCTCCGGGGTCACCGGTCACAAGCCAGCGCCCGCCCAGACTCGGTACGGCGGGCAGCGGCGGCTCCTGCCGCCAGAGCGGTACCTGGAGAAGCTCGTTGGTCTGTGGCTCCGTCGTCTGCGGCTCGGGGTCGATCCACAGGCGGCGTCGCTGGAAGGCGTACCCGGGTACGACGACCCGCCGCCGCCCCGGCCGGTGCATGGCGGTGAAGTCGACGAGCACGCCGTGGCTCCACAGTTCGCCGGCGGCCAGGCGTGCCGACGCCAGGTCGGACAGTTCGCCGTCCGACGGGTACGTGGTGACGGTGGCCTTCAGGTGCGCAAGGCCGTAGCTGCGGGCGGCAGCGACAAGGGCCGCCCCGGGGCCGACCTGGATCACCACGGTCGGCGTCGGCTCCGCCGTCGCGGCGGTGAGCGCGGCGGAGAAATGCACCGGCTCACGCAACTGGCGAACCCAGTGCTCCGGATCGGCGAAGTCGTCGCCGACCATCGTGCCGGTCAAGGAGCTGACGGTGGGCACGATGGGCCGCCCGGCGCGCACCGACCGCGCGGCCGCCCGCATGTCCGGCAGTGCCGGGTCGATCAGCCGCGAATGCGCGGCGGACCTCAGTGGTAGCCGGGCCGGCGCGATCCCCCTGCGGCCGAGAACGGCGACCAGATCCTCCACAGCGCCGGCCGGCCCGGAGACCACGCAGGATTGTGGAGCATTCACTGCGGCCAGGTCGAGATCGGGGTGTTCGCGCAGCAGAGCTGTCACATCGGATTCGGACAGCGGGACGGACAGCATGGCTCCGCCGCCCGCGGCTCCGGCCAGCGCGCGGGAGCGCACCGCGACGAGGGTCACGGCGTCGGGCAACGTCAGTGCCCCGGAGACGACCGCCGCAGCGTACTCGCCGAGGCTGTGGCCGAGCAGGACGTCCGGGTGGATGCCCCAGGCTTCGAGCAGCCGGGCGGTGGCGACCGAGACGGTGAACAGGGCGGGCAGCCCCACGACGGCCGACTCGGCCGTCGTCTCGTCACCTCCGGTGATCAACGTGGTGACGTCGGTGCCGAGGTGGTCGCGGAACAGTTTCGCGCACTCCTGCGCGCACGAGGCGAACACCGGCTCGTCGGCGTACAACTGCGCGGCCATGCCCGCGTACTGGCTGCCGCCGCCGGGGAAGAGGAACACGAGGCGCGGCGCGCCGTCGGTGCGCACCGCAGCGGTACGCCGCGGAGTGATTCCGGGGCCCGCGACGACCGCCTGCCGGTACGGGTGGTACTTGCGACCGTGTTGCAGGGTGTGCGCGATGTCGGGCAGATCTGCCGATGGCACCTCGCGTGCGGTGGCGTCGAGGGCGGCCGGTTCGTACGCCGAGTAGAGCAGGATCTGGGGCCGGTCGTCCGGCGAGGTGGCCGTCCGGTCGGGCCCCGGGCCAAGCACGACGTGCGCGTTGGTGCCGCCGATGCCGAACGAGCTGACACCCGCGTAGGGCGGGGCATCCCATGGTCGGGTGCGGGTGACCACCGCGAACGGTGAGCCGTCCAGCCCGAGCTGGTCGTTGATCGGATCGGCGTGCAGCGAGGCGGGCAGTGTCCGGTGATGCAACGCGAGCACCGTCTTGATGAACGACGCGATACCGGCGGCCGCGTTGGCGTGACCGATGTTGCTCTTGACAGAGCCGAGCCCGCACCATGCCGTGGTCCGGATGCCGTCGTGGCCGAATGCCTTGCGCAGGGCGGCGACCTCGATCGGATCGCCCAGGCGGGTGCCGGTGCCGTGGGCCTCGACGTATCCGACCCGCGACGGTTCGATGCCCGCGACGGCAAGGGCTTCCGCGATCACCCGGGCCTGCCCGCGCAGCGACGGGGCGGTGAAGCCGACCTTGTCGGCGCCGTCGTTGTTGACCGCGCTGCCGAGCAGAACCGCGAGGACGGGATCACCGTCGGCGAGCGCGTCGTCGAGTCGGCGCAGCACCACCGCACCCACACCCTGGCTGTAGACGATGCCGGTGGCGTCGGCGGAGAAGGGCCGGACCCGCCCGTCGACGGCGAAGATGCCTTCCGGCACATACCGGTAGCCGTGACCCTGCGGGACGATCAGCGAAGCGCCACCCGCGACGGCCATGTCGCATTCGCCGGCCAGCAGGGACTGGGCGGCCACGTGGACGGCGACCAGCGAGGTGGAGCAGGTCGTGGTGATGTTCATCGCCGGCCCGGTCAGGCCCAGCCGGTAGGCCGTCTGCAGAGGTAGGTAGTCGGCCTGGGTGGCGATGGCGGTCTGCAGGCTGCCGAGGGGATCGGGCCCGCCGCCGGTCGGATCCCAGCGACCGGCGAGGTTGGCCGTGAGATAGGCACTCTGGGCCGTTCCTGCGAAGACACCGACCGCCTCGATGCCGGCGCCGCCGCCGTGCCCGCTGCGTTCTAGCGCCTCCCAGGCGGTCTCGAGGAAGAGCCGATGCTGCGGGTCGGTGAGGGCCGCTTCGGCATCGGTGAGCCCGAAGGGGGACGGATCGAACAGTTCCTGGCCGTCGATGATCCCGCCGACCGGCACGTAGTCCTTGCGCCGACGCATGCCCAGAGGCACGCCTCGGTCGGCGAGTTCCTCGTCGGGGAACCGGGTGAGGCCTTCGCGCGCGTCCCGCAGCAGCTCCCAGAAGCGGTCGGCGTTCGGTGCACCGGGAAAGCGCCCGGCGACGGCGGTCACCGCAAGGGCGGGGTGGGACGGCGAAGGGGGCGTCATCGCGCTCCTCGATGGTTGGCCGGAAGGGGCTCACCCGTTATACATGACAATGACAATCATTTCCATCGCGGTCTACGATCGGCCGAGCCTACTGGAAATCGTTGTCGTTCTCATGTTGTACTACTCGCTCCGAGTCCTGGGGAGGAGCCGCATGACGGCCTCGCACACACCGCCGGTCGACCGAGTGGACGAGGTGACCGCATGCCTCGCGGAGAGCCTCGACCTCGACCCGGCCGACATCGATCCCGGCCGCAGGCTCACCGAGCTGGGGCTGGACTCGTTCGCCGCGGTCCGATTGCGGCGCAGGCTGCTGGACGAACTCGGTGTGGATCTGCCTCTGACCACATTCCTCAACGGCGCGACGCCCGGCACCGTCACCGCGGCCGTGCTCGCCGCACCGTCCGGCGACGGGCCGGCGGAGACCGTCCCCACGACCGCTTCCGCTGCCGCCGCCGGGACCGAGCCCTTCCCGCTCACCGCGCTGCAGACGGCATACCTGCTCGGCCGCGATCCGTCACTGCCACTGGGCGGCGTGGCCACGTACTTCTACTTCGAGTACGACCGGCGACCCGGCGGCGACGCGGAGGCCGACGTCCGCGCTCTGACGGACGGATGGAACCGCCTGGTGGCCCGCCACCCGATGCTGCGGCTGGTCATCGACGAGGAGGCCCGCCAACGGGTGCTCCCCAACGAGCTGCGCTACGAGATCCCGGTCACCGACTTGCGCAGCGCCCCGCCCACAGACGCCGAACGGACCCTGGCGGACATGCGTACCGCGCTGTCCCATCGACCACACGCGGTGGACCGCTGGCCGTTGTTCGACATCCGCGCCGCGTTACTGCCGGACGGCCGCACCCGGTTGTTCGTCGGCATGGACATCATCGCCTTGGACATGGCCGGCTGGATGCAGCTCATGCGCGAATGGGGTCAGGCGACCACCGATCCGAACCTGCTGGCGGCGCCACCGGTCACCACTTTCGCGGCCCTGCTCGCCTACCGGGAGCAGGATCCTGCCGAAGCCGCACGCCGCGAGCGTGACCGCGCGTACTGGCAGAGCCGGGCGGACCGGCTCCCGCCTGGCCCGGCACTGCCCTGGAGCGCGACCGCGGAGAAGCTGGGTGTCCCGCACTTCACCCGGCATGCCGCGGCCCTGACCGCTGGCGAGTGGTCGCGGCTGCGGAGCCGGGCGAGCAGGCACGGAGTCTCCGCCACCGCCGTGCTGCTGGCCGCCCTGGCGGCGATCCTCGGCCGCTGGGGCGCGACCGACCCGTTCTGTGTGAACACCACGCTGTTCGACCGGCCGCAGGACGACGATCGCCTGCGCACGGTGGTGGGCGACTTCACCACCGCCGTGCTCACCGAGTGTGCCCCCCTCGACCCGTCCGGAGACGGCGGGTTTGCCAGCTACGCCGCCGCGGTCAACCACCGGTTCTGGTCCGACCTGGAGCACCGTTCCGTCTCGGCCGTCGAGGCGCTCCGGGGTCGCGGAAACGCCGGGCTCGTCCCCGCATATCCCGTCGTGTTCACCAGCGGGGTCGGACTGGCCGCCACGACCGAGCCCCTGACCGCCTGGCTGGGTGAGGAGGTCTTTGGAGTCTCACAGACCCCGCAGATCTTCGTCGACCACATCGTCTGGGAGGATGGCGACCGGCTGCGCATCGCCTGGGACGTCGTCGACGGATGCCTGCCCGACGGCTTCGCCACCGGTATCCGCGACGCCCACCTGCGACTGCTGCGCCGGCTGGCCGACGACGAGCAGGCCTGGACCGATCCGGCCTTCGGCTGGGACCCGTCGTTCCGCCCGGACGAGGCACTGGACGTCAGCCCGTTCGGCGGCGACTGCGGGCCGCTGATCGACGATCCGCTGCGGGCGAACGCCGGCCGGGCACCACAGGACGTCGCCCTCATACAGGGGGACGACGTCGTTACCCATGGCGAACTGGGCGCACGAGCCCGCGCCACCGCTGCCCTGCTCGCCGGACACGGGCTGGGACCGAGTGACATGGTGGCGGTGGCCGCTCCAAAGGGCGCCGCACAGATCGCCGCTACACTCGGCATCACCGCCTCCGGCGCCGGCTATGTCCCGGTCGAGCCGTCCTGGCCGGCGGCACGGATCGCCTCCGTCTGTGCGCAGGCCGGCATCAAGCATGCGCTGGTCACCGGCATGACCTCGGCACAGTGGCCGGACACCGTACAAATTCACGCCATCGACGACGGCGCGCCGGACGGCGACGAGGCCGTCGCAGAGCCACGCGCGCCGCGCCCGGGAGATCTGGCGTACGCCATCTTCACCTCCGGCTCCACTGGGCGGCCCAAGGGTGTGGCGGTCGAGCATCGCCAGGCCCGTACGACACTCGACGACATGGCCGACCGCTTCCCTCTGGAGGCGGGCGACCGGGTGCTCGCGCTGTCGGCACTGTCGTTCGACCTGTCGGTCTACGACGTGTTCGGTGTACTCGGCGCCGGTGGGGCGATGGTGCTACCAGACCCCGACCGCCAGCGCGACCCCGGCCATTGGCTGGAACTGATGGACCGGCATCGGGTGTCGGTGTGGAACACCGCACCGGCACTGCTGGAGATGCTCGTCGAGTACGCCGAGATCGACCCCGGCGCTGCGGCCTCGGCCATGTCCTCGCTGCGCCTGGTACTCCTCTCCGGCGACTGGATCCCGGTGACGCTGCCCGACAGAGTGCGGGTGCTCGCGCCACAGGCCCGGATCATCAGCTTGGGCGGCGCGACCGAGGCGTCCATCTGGTCCATCTGCCATCCGATCGAAGAAGTCGACCCGGCGTGGCGCAGCATCCCGTACGGGCGGGCGCTACGCGGACAGTCCTTCCACATCCTCGACGGCGACGGGCGGCCCTGCCCGGTCGGTGAGGCCGGCGAGCTGTACATCGGTGGCGACGGGGTGGCGGCCGGCTATCTCGGTGACCCGGAACAGACCGCACAACGGTTCACCACCCACCCGGTCCTGCGCCGCCGCACCTACCGCACCGGCGACCTCGGCCGCTGGCGCTACGACGGGACGATCGAGTTCCTCGGCCGCGTCGACCGGCAGGTCAAGATCCGCGGCCACCGCATCGAGCTCGGCGAGATCGAAGCCGTGCTCAGCCGCGCACCCGGCGTACGACGCTGTGTGGCCCGGTCCGTGCCGGGACCGGACGGCGGCGCCCGACTCGTCGCCTATGTGGCCACCGGCGACGATGCGTCACCTCTGGCCGAGGACGTCTTGGTGGCCCGCCTACGCGAGCACCTGCCCGAGTACATGATCCCCAGCCGCTTCGTGCAACTGGCGAGGCTGCCCGTGACGGTAAACGGCAAGGTCGACCACGACCGGCTGGGCAACCCCTTCCGCAACGACCCGCCTGTTCACCAGCCCCCTGCCGTCCCGGCGATCACGTCCGCACCGCCGCAGGTCGCGGCTCCGGCGGACCTGGACGACCTGACCGGACTGCTCGTCGACGCCGCCCGTTCGGGGCTCGACGTCCGCGTCAGCGTGCGCCCGGGCCGACTGGACGTCGTCGCGGCCCTGCGGGCGGCCACCGAACTGGCCGTAGCGGTCCGGCCGTCGAACGGCTCCTACGAGGTGGTGCCGGACCTCGACGGCGAAGCCGTTCTCGGGCTCCGGATCATCGCCGAGCCGGTGATCCGTACCGAGGAGCCCACCACGCCCATCGGCACGTCCGACTCGGACATCGAGAACAGCGTGGCCGCCGTGTTCGGCGAACTGCTGGACTGCACCGTCGATGTCACCAGGCCATTCTTCGACCTCGGGGCGACCTCGCTGACGCTGCTGCGAGCACACCGGCGGCTCAGCGACCGCCTCGGCGTGCCACTGGCGATGGTCGACCTGTTCGCCCATCCGACCGTCCGCGATCTGGCCCGGCTGATCGCCGGCCGCCGCGCTCCGGTACCACCGGCCACCGCGAACCCGCCCGCAACGACGCCAGCACGAGACCGGGCGGCAGGACGGCTAGCGGCGCGCGCCGCCGCGGCACGCACCGCGCTCTGAACCCCGACCGACCCCGCAACAGAAGGCACCCATGAGAACCCGTATCACCCTGACCCTCGTCGCCCTGCTCGGCGCCGCGTCGCTGACCGCATGCGGCGATTCCGAGCAGGCCACCGCGGCACCCCCGGACACCCTGCGATACGTAACGGTCGGGTCACCGGCCACCGCGAGCAACGACCCCCACGGCGGGCTCGGCAACGAATCCGACGCGGTGCGGTTCGCGCTGATGTACGACGTGCTCACCGGACAGGGCCCCGACGGACGCACCCAGCCGAGACTGGCGGAGTCATGGAAACCGGACAGGAGCCTCACAAAGTGGCAGTTCGCCCTGCGCCGCGACGCCACCTTCTCCGACGGGAGGCCCGTGCGGGCCGCGGACGTGCTCTACTCGCTGCGCCGCATCGACCGTAAGGCGGCGGAGAACTACGGCCGCCTGGCCGCTTTCGATCTCGCCGCCTCGCGGGTGGTCGACGACCACACCGTGGAAGTCGTCAGCCGCAAGCCGTTCGCCGAGGTGCCGCGAGCCCTGGAATCCATGACGTTCATCGTCCCGGAGGGCAGCGACGACTTCACCGCCGCGGTACCCGGGTCGGGACCGTTCACACTGGTCAGCAACGACGCGCAGAGCGCCGTGCTGGAACGCCGCGACGGCTGGTGGGGCACCGCGCCGTCGTTGCGGCGTATCGAGGTCCGGGCGGTCGCCGACCCGCAGGCCCGCGCTCAGGCCGTGCTGTCCGGGCAGGCCGACGTGGCCGCGAGCATCGCGCCGGCGGCGGCGCGACAGGCCGAGGGCCGCACCGACCTGAGCCTGGTCCGCCGGCCGGCGGTCACCATGTACCCGTTCGTGATGCGTACCGACCGCAAACCGTTCGACGACCCCCGTGTCCGCGAGGCGTTCAAGCTGGCCGCCGACCGGCCGGCGCTGGTGCAGGCCACATTCCTCGGGTACGGCCAACCACAGGACGACCTGCTCGCCCCGGCGGATCCATCCGCGCCTCAAGGGCTGACCCCGCGTACCCGTGATGTGGCCAAGGCACGGCAGTTTCTCACCGATGCGGGCCAGGGCGACGGGCTGACCGTCACGCTGCACACCACGACGTCCTATCCGGGGATGGACACCGCCGCGACACTTTTCGCCTCGCAACTGAAGGAGATCGGTGTCACCGCTGAGGTGAAAATGACCCCGCCGGACACCTACTTCACCACGGTGTGGGGCCAGCAGGACTTCTACACCGGTTACTTCGGCGGTATCCCCTTCTTCGACGTGGCACGGGTGTCGCTGATCTCGGGCTCGCCGACGAACGAGACGGCGTGGAAGCGGCCGGAGTTCGACGCGGCGCTGGACAAGGCCCTGGGCGAGCCGGACGAGGGCGTGCGCAACCGCGTGCTCGGCACATTGCAACAGCAGGTTCGCGACGAGGGCGGGTACGTGGTGTGGGGCACCGGCGACGGCCTGGACCTGACCCGTTCCGGAGTGCAGGGTCTGCCCACCGGCGCCGGCTTCGGACGGCTCTTCATCGATCAGGTACGGCTGTCACGATGATCCTGCGGGCCCTGGTCCGCGCCGTACTGTTGCTGGTCGGCGTCTCGGTGATGGTGTTCGCCGCCACCGAGGCGCTGCCCGGCGACGCCGCCGAGGCCCGCACAGCGGGGCGGGCCACCGCGGCGCAGCTGGCCGAGATGCGGGCCGCCACCGGCTTGGACGCCGCGGTGTGGCGGCGTTACCTGGAGTGGGCCGCTGGCCTGCTTCGCGGGGACGCGGGCGTCTCGTTGATCTCGGGCCGGCCGGTGGCGGACGTGATCGGTCAGCGACTGCCCGCGACAGCCGCGCTGGCCGGTGCCGCACTCCTGGTGACCGTGCCGCTGATGCTGGCGTGGGCCTGGCCCGCCGGTGCGGGCTCGCCGGCCGGCCGGTTGGTCGCCGCCGTCGTGACAGCCACCGCCGCCGTCCCGCAGGTGGTCGTCGCCGCGGCGCTGACCGCTGTGTTCGCCGGGATGCTGGCCTGGTTCCCGCCGATCTCGCTGCTGCCGGCCGACGGGCGCCCACCGGGGCTGTCGGTGCTGGCGCTGCCGACGCTGAGCCTCGCTCTGCCGGCGGCCGCCTACGGGGCGATGCTGCTACGCGGGCTCGTTGCTGACATCGTGGCGCGGCCGTACGTGCGTGATGCCCGGCGGCGCGGCCTTCCCGGATGGCGGATCGCCGCTGTCTACGTCGGACCGTTTCTGGTCGCACCGGCTCTGCGGGTCCTGGCCGTCGTCGCGGGTGGTCTGATCGCTGCCACCGCGGTGGTGGAGGTCATGTTCGGCTATGCGGGGCTGGGTGAGCTGCTGGTCGGCGCGGTCGCTAACCGCGACGTCCCGGTGGTGCAGGCCGGTGCGATGCTCGCCGCGGTGGCCGTGGTCCTCGGGATGCTGGCAGCGGATCTCGTCACCGTACGGACCGATCCCCGGCGGGCGATGACATGAGCATCGTGACGGGCGGCCGGCTCGGTTTCGTGACGTTCGCCGGTACCGTCCTGGGTCTCGCCCTGTTCGGCAGCCTACTGGCGCCGCACGACCCCACCGCACCGCTGGGCGCGCCGTGGTCGCCGTCCGGCGGCGGAAACCTGCTGGGTACTGATGCCCTGGGCCGTGATGTGCTGTCCCGGGTGCTGGCCGGAGGTCGCCATCTGACCCTCACCGCCGGGGCGGCAGCACTGGTGGCGGCAGCGATCGGCATCGCCGGCGGACTGCTGGCGGGGTGGCACGACGGGCCCCTCTCGCGGCTGCTGCACACAGCAGCGGATCTGCTTCTCGCCGCACCCCTGCTGTTGATCGCCCTGGTTTTCGCCGTCACCCTGCCCGGCGCCGTGGCGGTGATCGCCGCGACCGTCTGCGGCGGGGCCCCGCTGACGCTGCGTATCGTCGGCGACGCGGTGCGGCAGGTGCGCCATGCCGGCTTCGTCGACGCCGCACTGGGCCGCGGGGAGTCCGGCCCGAGGATCCTGGGCCGGGAGATCCTCCCGGCGGTGGCCGCGCTGGCCGGTTCGGAGATCGGCGCCCGTTTCGTGGTGGCACTGCAACTGGCCGCCGCTCTCAGCCTGTTCGGGCTGGGGCCTGCTCCCCCGGCCCCGGATTGGTCCGCCATGATCCGGGAAAACGTGAGCGGCGCGGCCCTGAGCCCCGCCGCGCTGATCGCCCCCGCCATAGCTTTGGCAGTGCTCAGCCTGACCGTCGCCGTCGTCGGCAATGCCGCCGCCCGCCACGCCCGGCGGCCGCTGTGACGCGCGATGGCGGACTGGAGGTCAGCGGCCTGCGCGTCACCGGCCGCGGTGGCCGGACCGTAGGCATCTTGCCTGATCTGCACGCCGCGCCCGGCGAGGTGGTGGCACTGACCGGCCCATCCGGAGCGGGAAAGACGGTGTGGCTGGCCGCCGTCCTGGATGCCCTCGAACCGCCGTTGCGCCGCTGCGCCGGCACCGTACGGTGGCAGGGAGAAATCATCGCGCCGGGCGATGCGGCACGTCGGTGGCGCCGCCGGCATACGGGGATCCTCGTCCAGGACGCCGCACAGTCGTTGCATCCGCTGCTGACAGCTGTCGCGTCGGTGGCCGAGACCGGGGTGGACACCAGTCGGGCGGCCACAACACTCGAACAGGTCGGCATCGACGCGTCCCTGCACGCCCGGCGGGTGCACCAGCTCTCCGGCGGGCAGGCGCAACGCGTCGCCCTGGCCCGGGCGCTCGCGGCCCGGCCGCCCCTGCTGATCCTCGACGAGCCGACCAGCGCGCTGGACAGCGCAGCGGCCCAGCTGGTGGCCGCCGCGGTCCGCGCCCGTCGCGGCGATCCGCGGGTCGTCACCCTGCTGGTCTCGCACGACAGGGACTTCGTCGCCACGGTCGCCGACCACGTCGTGGTGTTCGGGACGGCGCCATCAGCGTCGCCACCGGTACCGTCCCGCCGTCCCGCGGCAGGCGCCACGGTGCTCCGCGTCCACCATCTCCGCCTGGATCGTCCGGGTGGGCAGACTCCTCTGCTGCAAGCTGTCGATCTGACCGTCGACGCGGGCGAATGCGTCGCCGTGCTCGGTCCCTCGGGATCCGGAAAGACCACCCTGCTGCGCTCACTCGCGGGACTGCACCCCGTGACGGCCGGCCACGCGGAGCTGGCCGGAACCCGCCTGCCGTGGCCCGTCCGGCACCGTCCCTCCGCCCTGTTGCAAGCCGTCCAGTACGTCGGTCAGCATCCCGCCGACACGCTCAACCCCGCCCACCGGATCGCCACCGCCGTCGGCCGGCCGCTGCGTACCTTCCGGACCACCGACCGAGCCGGGCGCCTCGCCACCGTGAACGCCCTGCTCACCCGAGTCGGCCTCGACCCTGCGGTGGCGGGCCGCCGCCCCGGTGGGCTGTCCGGCGGACAGCGCCAACGGGTGGCGCTCGCCCGCGCCCTGGCGGCACAGCCCCGGTTGCTGCTCGCCGACGAGATCACCGCGGCCCTGGACCCGGCCTCCACGACGACAGTGCTGGATCTGCTCGGCGAGATGCGTCACGACGGGCTCGCCGTGCTGATCGCCACCCACGATCCCGCGGTCGCCGACCGCGCCGACCGTGTCCTGACGATCCACGACCACGCCCTGCACCACTAATCCGAAAATGACCGTGCCCATACGCGCGGCAGCATCCCGGCGGAGCCGGGATAGGGGTTGCTGGTGTGGTTACGCGGCGGGTTGGAGGGTGACCTGGTAGCCGAGGGCGTTCAGGCCGCGGATGTGGTTGCGGATGGCGCGTTGGGTGCCCGCGCGGTTGTCGTAGTGTCCAGGGCCGAGGTCGTTGAACGTGGCTTGGTCGTCGGACAGCAGGTGCCAGACGATGGTCAGGATGGATCGGCCGACCGCGACGACGGCTTTCTTCTTACCGCGGCGTCTGGCGAGCCTGCGATATCGCTCGCCGAGGAACGTGTCGGTGCGGGAGGCGCCGACGGCGGCTTCGCCCAGCACCCGGGCGAGGTAGCGGTTACCGTGTCCGGTGGAGCCGTTGCCCTTGTTCTTGCCGGCGGATTCCTTCACTCCTGGGGAAAAACTTGGCCCAGGAGGCCAGGTGCGCGGCGGTGGGGAACCGGGTCATGTCCAGGCCGATTTCGGCGATGATGGCGTGGGCTGCGGTGGCACCGACACCGGGGATCTCATCCAGTCGGGCCACCGCCGAAGCGTAAGGGGCGATCAACTCGGTGATCCGGGCTTCGACCGCGGTGATGTCGGCGTTGAGCGTGTCGATGTGGGTGAGCATGTGGGCCAGCAGGAACGCGTGATGGTCGCTGAAGCGGCCCACGAATGCCTCTTCCAGGTCACGTAGCTTGGTGCGCATGCGGGTGCGGGCCAACTGCGCCAGGGTGCGCGGGTCACGCTGCCCGGCGGCCAGGGCGTCGAGCATCGCCCGGCCGGAGACGCCGAAGA
>NZ_JBDPMC010000092.1:0-21620 GCF_039871625.1 Micromonospora sp. B11E3
TGCTCCGCAACCGTCGCCTGGCCCGCGCCGTGTCCGACGCCGGGTTCGGCGAGTTCCTGCGGCAGTTGGAATACAAGACCGCCTGGTACGGATCGACGCTGTGGGCGGCCGACCGCTGGTACCCGTCCAGCAAGACCTGCGGTGACTGCGCGACGATCAACACGGCCCTGACCCTGTCCGACCGGATGTGGACGTGCCAGTGCGGCAGCATCCACCAGCGGGACCACAACGCCGCCCGAAACCTGCTGGCCGCCATGCACGCCGCCGCCTGACGATCATGTCGCCGGGCAGTTCCCCGGAGACACAAAACGCCTGTGGAGGACCTGTAAGACCCCGGCACGCCAGGGCACGGACCTACGAAGCAGGAAGAGAATCACCGAGATTCTCCGAACGGTCGAGGAAGACGTACGCGATCGATCTCGGGGTAGCGGTCGGTGAGGCGGCGCTCGGCCTCGTCTGCGGCGTTCTCGATGTCCGCGCCGGTGACGTCGTTGTGGAAGTCGACCTTGGCGGCGACGAGGATGTCCTCGGGGCCGAGCTGCATGGTGAGCAGGGTGTCGACGCGGTCGACGGCGGGCAGCCCGGCGAGTTCCTGCTCGACCTCGTGGCGCAGCCGTTCGGGGATCGACCGGCCGACCAGCAGCGAGATGTTGGCCTTGGCCAGGACGACCGCCACGACCAGCAGCAGCACGCCGATCGCGATGGAACCGAGGCCGTCGTAGAGCTCGTCGCCGGTGAGCTGGGACAGGGCCACGCCGATCCCGGCCAGCACGATGCCGATCAGGGCCGCGCAGTCCTCGAGGAAGACGGCCTTGACGGTGGTGTCGGGGGTGTGCCGCAGGAACCGGCGGGGGGTGGTGCGCCAGCGGCGCGCCTCGCGGCGGACCTGGCGCGCCGCCCTGGCCAGGGAGGCCGTCTCGATCACGAAGGAGACGACCAGCACGATGTACGCGACGCGGTACTGACCGCTGTGCTCGTGCACGAGGATGGTGGTCACCCCGTGGGTGATGGCGAAGCCGGCCCCGGCGACGAAGGTGAACAGCGCGGCGAGGAACGCCCAGACGTAGCTCTCCTTGCCGTACCCGAAGGGGTGGCGCACGTCGGCGGGGCGCGCGCCGCGACGCAGCGCGAGGTAGAGCAGCACCTCGGTGGTGGTGTCGGCGACCGAGTGCGCGGCCTCGGAGAGCATCGCCGCGGAGCCGGAGATCAGCCCGGCGACCAGCTTGGCCAGGGCGATGGCGAGGTTCGCCGCGCCGGCCACCATGACGGTGCCGACGCTCTCAGCCTTGGCTTCGGCTACCGACATGGGGTCACCATATGGCCGCCCGGCGGCCGTCGCCCGGCGAGCGGCCGGGTTCCGCCGTGGGCACCGCCGGGGCGGCGGCCGGCCGCGCGGGACCGGTCGGGCGCCGGCGGCGGCGGTCGTGACCGGGACAGACGGCGGGTTCGCGCGCCGCGCCCGCGTGGGTGCACGCGTGCGCGGCGCGGGCTGCTAGCGTGCAGACGTGTCGCGGACCCGTACCGAACGCCTGGTCAACCTGGTGATCTGCCTGTTGTCGACGCGACGGTTCCTGACCGCCGCGCAGATCGCCGCGACCGTGCCCGGTTACGAGCACGATCCGGACGACGCGAAGGACCATGAGGCGTTCCAGCGCAAGTTCGAGCGGGACAAGGCCGAGCTGCGGGAGCTGGGGGTGCCGCTGGAGACGGGGACGGCCAGCGTCTTCGACTCCGAGCCCGGCTACCGGATCGCCCCCCGGGAGTACGCGCTGCCGGACATTCCCCTGGAGCCGGACGAGGCCGCGGCGGTGGGCATCGCGGCGCGGCTGTGGCAGCATGCCGGGCTCGCCGCGGCGGCGTCGTCGGGGCTGGCGAAGCTGCGCGCCGCCGGGGTGGACGTGGACCCGCAGGCCACGCTCGGCCTGGAGCCGATGGTGACGGTGGACCCGGCGTTCGCGCCGCTGACGGCCGCCGCGCGGGACCGCCGCGAGGTGAGCTTCGACTACCGGGTGCCCGACCGGGACGCCCCGAGCCGCCGCCGTCTGCAGCCGTGGGGGGTGGTGTGCTGGCGGGGCCGGTGGTATGTGGTGGGCCACGACCTCGACCGGCAGGCCGCGCGGTGCTTCCGGCTGTCGCGGGTGGTGGGCGCGGTGCGGGTGACCGGCGAGCCGGGCGGCTACGAGCCCCCGGCAGGCGTGGACCTGATCAGCCACGTGGCCCGCTGGTCGGGGCCGGTGGAGCGGACGGGGCGGGCGACGGTCCTGGTCGCGCCGGGCCGGGCGGCGGGGCTGCGCCGCTGGGCGGTGGGCGCCACGCCGGGGCCGGACGGCGACCGGCTGGTCCTGCCGTACGCGGACCCGGAGGTCCTCGCCGGCCAACTGGTGGGGTACGGCCCGGACGTGCGGGTGCTGGATCCGCCGGAGGTGCGCGAGGCCGTCATCCAGCGGCTGAAGGAGATCGCCGCGCGGCACGAGGAGCTGACCGTGACCGGAGGTGCCCGATGACCCGCCCGGCCAACCGTCCGGCGGCCCGGTCGAGCGGGGGTGCGCGCGCCGGTGCCGGCCGGGCCTCGGCGGACCGGCTGGCCCGGCTGCTGAACCTGGTGCCGTACCTGCTGGCCCGGCCGGGGATCGAGATCGCCGAGGCGGCCGGCGACCTGGGGGTCACCGAGCGGCAGCTGCGGGAGGATCTGGAGCTGCTGTGGGTGTGCGGGCTGCCCGGCTACGGCCCGGGCGACCTGATCGACATGGCGTTCGACGGCGACCGGGTGACCATCACCTACGACGCGGGCATCGACCGGCCGCTGCGGCTGACCCCGGACGAGGCGCTCGCGCTGGTGGTGGCGCTGCGGATGCTGGCCGAGACGCCGGGGGTGGCCAACCGGGAGGCGGTGGAGCGGGCTCTCGCGAAGATCGAGAGCGCGGCGGGTGACCTGGTCGCCGCCCCGGTGGAGGTGCGGCTCCCGGCCGACGGCCGGCGGGTGGAGCAGCTGAGCGCGGCGGTGGAGCGGGGCCGGGCGCTGCGGATCACCTACTACACGGCGGCGCGGGACGAGACCACCGAGCGCACGATCGACCCGCTGCGGATGCTGATGGTCGCCGGCCGGGCGTACGTGGAGGCGTGGTGCCGCCGGGCGGAGGCGGTCCGGCTGTTCCGGGCCGACCGGATCGACGCGGTGACGGAGCTGGACGAGCCGGCGGTCGTGCCGCCGCAGGCCCGCCCGTACGACCTCACCGAGGGGGTGTTCCGTCCCTCGCCGGACCTGCCGCTGATCACCCTGCGGGTGGGCCGGGGCGAGCGGTGGATCACCGAGTACTACCCCTGCGAGCATGTGGAGGCCGGTGACGGTGACCGGTGGCTGGTGTCGCTGCGGGTGACGGACCTGGGCTGGGCGCGCCGGTTCGTGCTCGGGCTGGGCCCGGACGTCACGGTGGTCGCCCCGGCGGAGCTGGCCGAGCAGGTCCGCGCCGCGGCGGTCGCGGCCCTCGAGGCGTACGCCGTGCCCGACGGCGCGCCGGCTGCCGACCCGGCGGTGTCCGCGTCGCGCCGGTAGGCTGGCCGCCGTGGTGACGTGGATCGTGGTCGCGGTGGTGCTGTTGGCGCTCGTGGTGCTGGCCCTGGCCGTGCGGCCGGTGGTGGCGCGGCTGCCGCTGCTGGGCCGGGCGGCCGTGCGGCTGCAGCACCGGCAGGCCGAGGCGGAGGCGCTGCGGGTCACCGCCGAGGCGCTCCAGGAGCGGGCCGAGGCCCTGCAGGCCCGGGTCGCCGTCACCCAACGGCGGCTCGCCGTGATCAAGGCGAAGCGGGGCGGCTGATCGATTCCGGTCGGTGCCGCTGCGACGGCCTGCGCGTTCCGGGGCCGTAGCGCGCAGGATCGATCCACGGCAGGTGGTTGACGGGATGCGCGGCGTTGGTCAAGACTTCACCGGCCAGCCGCGATCACCAGCGGCTTGGTGGGTGGCAACGGCCCGTTGCGCACGTACGATGGGCTGCGGTACACCCCTCAAGGACGTAAGGACGGGAGCTTCCCATGGGTGCCCTCAAGCCGTGGCACATCGCCGTACTCGTGGTCGTGCTGATCCTGCTCTTCGGCGCGAAGCGGCTCCCCGACGCGGCCCGCTCGCTCGGCCGGTCGCTGCGGATCATCAAGGCCGAGACCAAGAGCCTGCACGACGACGACCGTGACCTGGCCGAGAAGGCGGACGCGCAGGCCGGCTACCAGCCGCTGCCGCCGAACGTCGGGCAGCAGCCGCAGCAGCAGTACGCGCCCCAGCAGCAGACCCCGCAGCAGCCGGTCGTCGACCCGGTGCAGCGCGTCCGCGACAACTGACCGGGGGGCCCGATCACCGTGGCCTTCGCTCTCCGCAAGCGCGGCCCGAGCAACTTCGAACGGGCCGCCGACGGCTCGATGACGCTCATCGAGCACATCCGTGAGCTGCGCAACCGGCTGTTCCGGGCGTCCCTGGCGATCGTGGTCGGCTTCGGCTTCGGCATCTGGCTGGCCACGCCGGTACGGGAGCTGCTGTCGAAGCCGTACTGCGACCTGCCGGCCTCGATCGACCCGGAGACGGGCAAGTGTCTGTTCGTCCAGTTGGGCGTGGCCGACGTCTTCCTGCTCAACCTGAAGATCGGCCTCTGGGTCGGGTTGATCATCGCAGCGCCGGTGTGGCTCTACCAGCTGTGGGCGTTCATCGCCCCGGGCCTGCACCGGCACGAGCGGAAGTACGCCTACATCTTCACGGCGCTGGCCGCGCCGCTGTTCGCCGCGGGCGCGGTGCTGGCGTTCTTCGTCACCTCCAAGGGCCTGCAGTTCCTGCTCAACGTCTCCGGCGACGACATCTCGACCAACCTCGAGGTCACCCGCTACATCTCCTTCGTCACCAACCTGATCCTGCTGTTCGGGGTGGCGTTCGAGTTCCCGCTCGTCGTGCTCATGCTCAACTTCGTGGGGCTGGCCAGCGCGAAGCGGCTGCTGTCCTGGTGGCGGGTGGCGGTCTTCGTGTTCTTCGCCTTCTCGGCGGTGGTCACGCCGACGCCGGACCCGTTCGGCATGACCGCCCTGGCGATCTGCCTCTGCGCGCTGTACTTCGCCGCCGTCGGCGTCGCGTTCATCAACGACAGGCGGCGCGGGCGCGGCAAGGAGGTCTACGCCGGGATCGCCGACGACGAGGTGTCGCCGCTGGAGCTGGACACCGAGCCGGTGGAGTCGGCGCAGCGGATCGAGGCGAGTACGCCGGTCGCCGCCCCGGCGCCGATCGACCGCCGGTTCGACGACATGACCTGACCGGTCGACCCGTACGACGACGCGCCGCCCACGTCCCGGGCGGCGCGTCGTCGTCTGTGCGCCGCGTCGCCTCTCGCCGACGGTAGGGCCGGGGCGCGCGGCCGCCATCGGCCGGCAGGACGATGATCGGGACGGCCGCCGGGGCAGTACGGTGCTCACCGTGACCGCCGCCGATCACCCCGCGCCGGATTCAGGCCGCCCCGCCCCGCGGCCCGACGGGCCTGTCGCCGACCGCGCCGCCCCGTGCCCCGACGGACCCGCCGCCGATCACCCCGCCCCGCGCCCGGATGGGCCCGTCGCCGTGCTCGCCAACCCGACCGCCGGGCGGGGGCGGCATCGGGGGCTGCTGCCCCGCCTGCTCGACCGGCTGGCCGACGGTGGCCGGCCGGTGCGGCTGCTGGAGGCGCGCACGGCCACCGGGGCGGAGGCGGCGTGCCGCGAGGCGGTGGCCGACGGGATCGCCGCGCTGGTGACGGTGGGCGGCGACGGCACGGTGCACCGCGGGTTGCAGGCGGTGGCCGGGACGGCGGTGCCGTTCGGCCCGGTCCCGGCCGGCACCGGCAACGACTTCGCCGCCGACACCGGCTTTCCCGCCGACCCGCTCGCCGCCGTCGAGGTGATCGCTGCGGCCCTGCGGGACGGGCGCAGCCGCCCGGTGGACCTGGCCCACGTGACGGGCCCGGACGGCGCCGCCCGCTGGTACGGGGCGGTGCTGGCCGCCGGCTTCGACGCGATCGTCAACGAGCGGGCCAACCGGATGCGCTACCCGCGCGGCCCCCGCCGCTACGACCTGGCGATCCTGGTGGAGCTGGCCCGGCTGCGCCCCCGCCGGTACGCGCTGCGCCTCGACGGCCGGCCCCTGGACGTCGACGCGGTGCTCGTGGCGGTGGGCAACACGGCCAGCTACGGCGGGGGTATGCGGGTCTGCCCCGACGCCGACCCGACCGACGGCCTGCTGGACGTGGTGGTCGGGGGCCGGTTCGACCGGCGCACCCTGATCCGGGTGAAGCCGCGCATCTACCGGGGCACCCATGTCGAACACCCGCTCGTGAGCACCCACCGGGCGCGGACGGTGGAGCTGAGCGCCGAGGGCATCACCACGTACGCCGACGGGGAGCGGGCGCTGGACCTGCCGGTGACGGTGACCGCCGTCCCGGGCGCCGTCCGGCTGCTGCGCTGAGCGCAGGGCGCCGCCGGCCGGCTGACGCGCGCCGATCATGGGGTTGCCGGTGATGGAACGGACATTCCGCCCCGCCAACCCCATGATCACTGTGGCTGGGCGACGGCCGGGCGCAGGGTCCAGTCGAGCGCCACGGCGGCGGTCCACGACTGGTGGGCGCTGCCCAGTGCCTCCCCGGTGAGCGGTTCGTAGTACTCCCCGAACGTCAGGTCGGCCAGTTGGCGTAGGGAGTCCTCGCGGATCCGCACGGTGAGCGCCGGGGCGACCCCCTGCCGATCCAGCGCCCAGCAGAACAACCAGTTCATCACCGGCCACTGCGGCCCCCGCCAGTAGGCGCGCGGACGGAACGCCGGCGACGCGGGCGAGGTCGACGGCGGTACGGCGTACCGCAGCGCGGGGTGGTCGCACCACCGCGGACCGGACAGCAGGTCCACCTGCCGCCGTACGACCGACGGGTCGGCGCCGCACAGCAGCGGCGCGAATCCGGCCATGGTCTCGGCCGCCACCCAGCCGCCGGCGCGGATGTCCTCGTCACGGGCCAGCCCGGACTCCTCCGACACGGTGGAGAGCACACCGGCCCGGAACCGGGCGGCCAGCGTCCGCAGCTCGGCGGCCTCGTCGGCGCGGCCGAACTCGTCGCCGACCTCGGCGAGCTCGTCGGCGGCCAACGCCATGATCGCGGACATGAACACGTCGGTGAGCCGGAAGTCCACCGTCTCGCGGACCGCGTCGTCGTCGTAGCGGACCTCGCGCATCTGGTGCACCAGCCACAGGTAGCGCCGGTACTCGGCGTCGCTCGGCCGTTGGCCGGCGTCGGCGACGTGCTGCAGGTCCCGCCGTGACCGGACCGCCAGGTCGATCTTCGGCACCACGTTGGCGTACGCCGAGTCCCAGCGCGGCGAGTTGTCCATGCCCGACTCCCAGCTGTGGTAGATCTCCAGGAGTCCCCGCCGGGACGGGTCGCGCGCCTCGGCGAGCCAGCGGTGCCAGGCCAGCCAGCGGTCGAACGTGTCCTCGGCGAACCGTTCCGCCAGCTCGCGGTCGGCGCCGCCGTTGCGGCGCCCCGCCGCGAGCACGTGACGCACCGCGATCGCGTGTACCGGGGGTTGGCAGATGCCGGACGTACGGACGTCGCGCGGTGCCGCCGCGGCGCGGCCGGACTCCCACACGTCGGCGCCCGGGAAGTAGTTCACATCCGGCCCGAAGACGATGTGCGGCAGCATGCCGTTGCGCCACTGGGCGCGCAGCAGCGTCCGCAGCTCGGCGATGGCCCGGGGCACCGAGACCGTGGCCAGGCCGATCGCCACGAAAGCCGCGTCCCAGCTCCACAGGTGCGGGTAGAGCCGGGGCGCGGCGGTGGTCAGGTCGCCGATGTCGTTGCCGCGCAGGATGTAGGCCGCTCGGGCGGCGAGCAGCTCCCGGGTGACGCTGGTCGCCGCCATCACGCCACCAGCGCCAGAGCCGTCTCGGGGTCGAAACAGCGCAGGCTCTCCGGCGCGCAGCGCAGCCACACGTCCTGCCCGGGTGCCACGTCGAAGTTCGGCGGGGCCTGCACCTTCAGCTCGTACTCGCCGAGCCGCACGGTGAGCAGCATGCTGGCGCCGGTCGGCTCGACCACCTCCACCCGGGCCCGGATCCGGCCGTCCGCCGGGGCCTTCGCCACGTCGATGTTCTCGGCCCGCACGCCCACCACCACCGGCCGCTGGTCGAAGGCGCCGAGCTGGTCGGGGGCGGTCAGCAGCTGGTCGCCCACCCGCAGGTGGGCGCCGCTCGCCGAGCACCGCAGGTCGGCGCTGAAGAAGTTCATCGGCGGAGTGCCGAGGAAGCCGCCGACGAAGCGCTCCCGGGGCCGGTCGTACACCTGCAACGGCGACCCGATCTGGGCGATGCGTCCGGCCCGCATCACCGCGATGCGGTCGCCGAGGGACATGGCCTCGGCCTGGTCGTGGGTGACGTAGAGGGTGGTGGTGCCGATCTGGCGCACGATCTTCTTGAGTTCCGCCCGGAACTGCAGGCGCAGCAGTGCGTCCAGGTTGGACAGCGGTTCGTCCATGAGCAGCACGCCGGCGTCGACGACGATTGCGCGGGCCACGGCCACGCGCTGGCGCTGGCCGCCGGAGAGCTGGGCCGGGTAGCGGTCCAGCAGGTCGCTCAGCTCGAGGATCTCGGCGGCCCACCGTACGCGTTGCTCGATCTGCTCCGGTGGGGCCTTGCGCATCCGCAGCCCGAAGCCGATGTTCTGCCGTACCCTCAGGTGCGGGAAGATCGCGTACGACTGGAAGACCATCGAGACGTGCCGGTCGCGGGCCGACAGCCAGGTGACGTCCCGGCCGCCGATCGAGATGCTGCCGGCGTCCGGCGTGTCCAGCCCGGCGACCATCCGCAGCAGGGTGGTCTTGCCGCAACCGCTGGGCCCGACGAGCACCAGGAACTCCCCGTCCGCGACCGTCAGCGAGACGTTGTCGGTCGCCGGGCTCCTGCCTCCGGGATAGGTCTTCGTCACGTCGCGGATCACGATGTCGGCCATGCCGGCCCCTCGCTGGCGCGGATCCTGCTGGCGGCGGTCATCTCAGCGTCGTCCCCCACATG
This sequence comes from Micromonospora sp. B11E3, assembly GCF_039871625.1. NCBI lineage: Bacteria > Bacillati > Actinomycetota > Actinomycetes > Micromonosporales > Micromonosporaceae > Micromonospora > Micromonospora sp. B11E3. The sequence continues at coordinate 9,051 of NZ_JBDPMC010000092.1, forward strand.
TTGGTCAGATACGTGCGCATCACCGCGACGAACACGATCGCCGGCAGCACGAGTGCGAAACCGCCGGCGAAGCGGTAGGCCAGCGGCGAGTCGGCGAGCGTCGAGAGCACCTGCGCCGGCAGTGTCCGCTGGTTGAGGGTGAGCACGGCCGCGCCGAGCACCTCGTTCCAGGACATCACGAAGGTGAACATCGCCGAGGCCGCGATCCCGGGCAGCGCCTGGGGCAGGACGACGTGGACGAACGCCCGCAGCGGCGTCGCACCGAAGATGAGTGCGGCCTCCTCGTGGTCGATCGGCACGGCGTAGAACACGGCGGAGGTGATGAGCACGGTGGTCGGCAGCGCCAGCGCGGTGTGCAGCAGCGCCACCGCGTAGGTGGTGTCGTACAGGCCGGTGGTCAGGAAGACCCTGGCCAGGGGCACGGACAGCACGACGATCGGTAGTGCCCGGGTCAGCAGCAGGAACAGTTGGTACGACTGGCGGCCCCGGAACGCGTACCGGGCCAGCGCGTAGCCGGCTGGCACGCCGAGCAGCAGCGCCGCCGCGAGGGTGAACAGCCCGACCTGCAGCGAGTTGAGGAAGCCGGGGACCACCCCGGTGGTGGACAGGAACCGGGACAGCGTCTCGGTGGACATGTCGGTGGGCAGCAGCGGCAGCGGGAACCGGTTCAGCGATTCCCGGCTGGACAGCGCGGCGAGGGTGATCAGGTAGATCGGCACGCCCATGAAGAGTGTCACCGCGACGCAGGCGACCTGCAGCAGCACCCTCCGGCGGCGCCGGGCGCGCCTGGGGTCGGAGCTCATCGCGTCACCTCCGCCGTCCGGTCGCGCAGCAGGTGCAGGTACGCGATCGCGGTGACCATCGAGACCGCCAGCACCACCAGGGCCACGGCGGTGGCGACGTTGGGGTTCTGCAGGGTGTGGTACCAGTGGTAGGTCTCGCCGACGAGCAGCGGGAAGTCGCGGCCGGCCAGCGCCTGCGCCACCGCGAAGGTCTGCAGGGCCAGGATGGTCCGCAGGATCATCGCCACCTGCAGGCTGGGCCGCAGCTGCGGCAGGATGACCCAGCGCAGGCGCTGCCAGTAGGTCGCGCCGAAGACCGATGCGGCCTCGTCGTAGTCGTTGGGGATGCCCTGTAGCCCGGCGACGATGATGACGAGCACCAGGGACGTGGCCCGCCACAGCTCGGCGACGAGGACGGCGAGGAACATGGTGGTCGGGTTCTCGTACGACAGCCAGGCGTAGCCGTCCACGCCGAAGCTGTGCAGTGCCGAGTTGAGGTACCCGTGATCGGTGAAGATCGACAGCCAGACCAGGCCGGCGGCCAGGTCGCTGATCGCGAGCGGCAGCACCCAGATGTAGAAGTAGAGTCCCGCGAGTTTCGGCCTGGCTCTCAGCAGGAGGGCCATGGCCAGGGCGAACGCGAACTGGAGCGGGATCAGCACGACGATCAGCAGCACGGTGTTGCGTACCGCCGGCCACAGGTACGGGTCGTCGAGCAGGCGTCGCACGTACGCCAGGGTGGGGCCCTGGTCGCCGGTGAACGCCTGCGCGACACCGACGACCATGGGCCAGGCGAACAGCACCGTCAGGAAGAGCAGTGACGGCGCGATCAGGAGCACCGGCGTGGGCACCTTCCCGCGTGCGGGCGCGACTACGGGCGGCGGGTGGTCGCCCGGCTGGCCGCCGACGGTGGCGGGGCCGGCGGTCACCGCACCCGACACGGTTGTCCGTCCGGGTCGGGCTTCCAGCAGGGGACCTTCAGCTCGTCGAGGATGGCGTTGAGCTGCCTGGCCTGGTTGTCGAGGACCTGCCGGACCGGTTTCGAGTCGAGGCAGATCTCCTTGAAACAGTTCTTGAAGATCTGGGACACCTCGCCGTCCTTCGCGCCCAGGCCCACCGGGGGTAGCGACACCAGCGCGTCGCCGGCCTCCTGCTGTGCCCGTACCGCGGCGGCCTCGAGGCCGATCGCCGGGGGCAGGTCGCCCGGCAGGGCGGCCTGGGCGACGGGGAAGAAGGCGTTCTCCCGCAGCACCTGCACCTGCGTATCGGGCGTGGTGAGTGCCTTGATGATCTCCTTCGCCCGATCCGTCTCGGGCGCGCCGCGGGGGATGGCGAGGCCGGCCACGACGAGCATGTAACCCAGCCCCTTCGGGCCGCGCGGGGCGGGCACCATGAGCCAGTCGTCCGGCTTGCCCTTCGGGGCGTCCACCAGCCGGGCCACGTGGTCCCAGGCGATGAGCACCTCACCCCGTTGCAGCGGCTCCTGCATGAAGTCGTAGTTGGTGGAGGCCGGGGCCGCGTTCGCCCACAGTTCCTTCATGTACTGCCACGCCTGCGCCGCCTCCGGACTCCGGAAGGTGGTGATCTGCCCCCCGGTGAAGCTGGGGAGCAGGTAGCCCTGGAAGAACCGGTGGTACAGGCCCTTGGGCCCGGCCGGGAAGCCGAAGATCGGCTTGCCGCCGTTGCCCGTCCGCCCGGCCTTCACCCAGGCCAGCAACTGGTCGTAGGTGAGCTTCTCCGGGTCCACCCCACTGGGCAGCCACTGGAGCGCCTTCTTGTTGACCGCGACGACGTACGACGCCTGCATCCAGGGGATGTACTTGACGGTCCCGCCGCCGAGCCTGCCGAGCGCGGCCACGTCGGCGGTGAAACCACGGTCCGCGAGGGACCCGGCCAGGTCGTCCAGGTCGAGCAGGCGCCCGGTGTGCGGCGCGAGTTGGCCGTGCAGGCCGCCGACCAGGCTGACCTGGACCTTGCCCGCGTCGGCCTGCGACGTGATCGTCGAGGCGAAGACGCCCTCGTCCACCGGGTTGTAGGCGACCTTCGCGGCGGTGACCCGGCTGCCGAGAATCGTCTCGAAGCGCTGTCGTTCCTCGACGGGGGTGAACTGGGTGGAGAGGAAGTTGAGGCTTCCGCTGCCGCCGTCGGAGCCGCTGGTGGAGACACCACCGCAGGCCGACAGTGCCGTGGCGCCCGCCGCGCCGAGGCCGAGCCCGAGCACGGCACGGCGGCTGATCGGCGCGTTGGATACAATACTCTTCGTCATCATCGACTCCAGGGCACGTCCAAATCCGATGTATCCGGGTCTTTCCGACAGCCTTTTGACAAGAGCTTTTGCAAAATAGGCTCACACAAGTTTCCAACTTGATAGACGCCTGTCAAGAGGTGACAGCAGATGCAGCTTCCCAGCGGCTCGGACGCGCCCCGCCCGACAGTCGGTGCGACCGCCGGGCACGTCCTCGCGCTGGTCCGGTCCCGGCCGGCGTGGACCCGCCAGCAGTTGCTCACCGCCACCGGGATGTCCCGCCCCACCCTGCAGGACCGGCTGGCACCCCTGTTCGCCAGCGGTCTCGTCTACTCCGCCGGCCACGACGCGTCCGAGGGCGGACGACCCGCCGAGCTGATCCGGTTCGACGACCGGCACCTCGTGGTCCTGACCTTCGACGTGGGACACACGCGCGCCCGGGTCGGCGTGAGCACCGTGCACGGCGAGGTGCTGCGGTTCCGCGACATCCAGCTCGACGTGACCGGAACCCCGCCACCCACGGTGATCAACTCACTGATCGACCTCGCCAGCGACCTGACGGCCGGCACCAAGGGCGAGCGGATCGTCGGCATCGGCGTCGGACTGCCCGGTCCGATCTCACCGGAGACCGGACTACCCGGCCCGATCACGACCCTGCCGGGCTGGGAGCACCTGCCGATCTTCGACCTGCTCCGCGAGCGGTGGAACGTGCCGATGGTCACCGAGAACGACGCGCGTGCCCTGGTGCTCGGCGAGGCGACCCGGTATCCGAACTCGACGGTGCTCGGCCTCAAGTGGGCGCACGGCATCGGGGCCGGGCTGGTCGTCAACGACCGCAGCCTCGGCGGGGACGACGGCGCGGCCGGCGACATCGGGCACGTGAGGCTCAGCCGCGGCGGGCCGGGGTGCCGCTGCGGCCGGCGGGGCTGCCTCGCGGCGTACGCCTCGGGCCACGCGCTGCTCGCCCGGCTGGCCCCGGCCGGGGTCCGCGACGTGGACCACCTCGCCGAGCTGGCGAACGCGGGTGACCGGGCGGTCCGGGCCGCCCTGGGCGGAGCCGCCCGCCGGGTGGGAACGGTGCTGGCCGCGCTCATCGCGCTGGCCAACCCTCGGGTTCTCGTCCTCGGGGGGTCGATCGGCGCGCTGCCGCGCGTCGTCGACGCGGTGGCGGCCCGGGTACGCGAGGTCACCCTGCCGCGCAGCGTGGAGTCGCTGCGGGTGCTGCCCAGCCAGCTCGGCCCCAGCGCCGGGACGGTGGGACTGGTCCGTCTGGTCGTCGAGCGGGTGCTCTCGGCCGAGGCCGTGGACCGGTCACTCGCCGCCGAGCCCGGCTCACCGGACGCGGCGATCATCCAAAAGCCGTGATCGTCCGCCGCCGAGGAGGGCGACACACCACGGGATGTGCCCGCCCCCTCGGCCGCGCCCGGTCGCTCAGCCGCGACCGCGTACCCGCCGGACGGTGTCGCGGTACCACAGCGCGCTGCGCTTCGGGATCCGCTCCTGGGTGTCGTAGTCGACCCGGACGAGCCCGAACCGCTTGTCGTAGCCGTACGCCCACTCGAAGTTGTCCAGCAGGGACCAGGCGAAGTAGCCGCGCACGTCCGCCCCGGCCTGCCGGGCCCGGGCCACCGCGCGCACGTGCTCGGCCAGGTACGCCACCCGGTCGTCGTCGGCCACGAAGCCGTCGGCGTCCGGCTGGTCCTCGAACGCCGCGCCGTTCTCGGTGACGACCAGGGGCACCCCCGGGTAGTCGCGGCCGAGGCGCACCAGCAGCTCGGTGAGGCCCTCCGGAAGGATCTCCCAGCCCATCGCCGTGGTCGGCAGCCCACGCGGCACCGCCCGCCGCACCGGCCGGCCGTCCTCGTCGCGCTCCTGGCCGGCCTCGTCCATCCCGGAGAAGAGCTGCCCGAAGTAGTAGTTCACCCCGAGCACGTCGATGGGCGTCGAGATGACCTCCAGGTCGCCCGGCTCGACGGGGACGCGTACCCCCTCGCCGGCCAGGTCGGCCAGCACGTCGTCCGGGTACGCGCCGCGCAGCAGCGGGTCCAGGTACAGCCGCGCGCCCAGGCCGTCAGCGGCGCGGGCCGCGTCGCGGTCCGCCGCGCTGTCGGTCGCCGGCACCGCCGGGGACAGGTTGAGCGTGATCCCCAACTCGACCGGGCCGGTGGCCGCCGCCCGCATCCGGGAGGTGGCCAGCCCGTGCCCGAGCAGCAGGTGGTGCGCGGCGGCGATCGCGTCGCCCAGGTCCCGGCGGCCCGGGGCGTGGTCACCGTGGAAGTAACCGAGCATCGCCGAGCACCACGGCTCGTTCAGCGTGGTCCACGTCCGTACCCGGTCGCTGAGGGCGTCGAAGACCAGCATCGCGTAGTCGGCGAACCGGTACGCCGTGTCGCGGGCCGGCCAGCCGCCGGCGTCCTCCAGCTCCTGCGGCAGGTCCCAGTGGTACAGCGTGACCCACGGGTCGACGCCGCGGCCCAGCAGCTCGTCGACCAGCCGGTCGTAGAAGGCCAGCCCCGCCGGGTTGGCCGGCCCCCGCCCGCCCGGCTGCACCCGCGGCCAGGCCACCGAGAACCGGTACGTGTCGACGCCCAGGCCGGCGAGCAGCTCCACGTCCCGCGGCATCCGGTGGTAGTGGTCGCAGGCCACGTCCCCGGTGTCGCCGCCGGTTACCGCGCCCGGCACCCGGCAGAACGTGTCCCAGATGGACGGCGTGCGGCCGTCCTCGGCGACGGCGCCCTCGATCTGGTACGAGGACGTGGCCACCCCCCACCGGAACGACGGCGGCAGGCTGTCGATCGGGTCGTCGGTGGCGGTCGTCACGGCGCTGGGCTTCATGGCTCTCCTCACGGACGGGGCGAACGGGTCTGACACACCGGACGGGGTCACCGTCGGGCGTCCTCGGCGACGGGATGCCGCCAGCAGGCGACGGCGCGCGCGCCGGTGGCGTCGGCCGGCGGGCCGAGGGGCGGCAGCCGGGTGTCGCACGGCTCGACGACGCGGGAGCAGCGCGGGTGGAACGCGCAGCCGGCCGGCATCGCCCGCAGGTCCGGCGGGGAGCCGGGGATGCCGGTCAGCTCGCGGCGCGGCCCGCGCAGCGCGGGGAAGGAGTGCAGCAACCCGTCGGTGTACGGGTGCAGCGGCGCGGCGTACAGCTCGGCCGCCGGCGCCTGCTCGACGATCCGCCCGCCGTACATGATCGCGATGCGGTCGGAGAACTCCACCAGCAGCGACAGGTCGTGGGTGATGAACAGCACCGCGAAGCCGAGCCGCTCGCGCAGCTCGGCGAGCTGGGCCAGGATCTGCCGTTGCATCACCACGTCCAGGGCGGTGGTCGGCTCGTCCATGACGACCACCTGCGGCTCCAGGGCCAGCGCCATGCCGATCATCACCCGCTGCCGCATGCCGCCGGAGAGCTGGTGCGGGTAGGCGTCCAGCCGGTCGGCGGAGATGCCGACCAGGCGCAGCAGCTCCGCCGCGCGGGCCCGCCGCGCCGCCGCGCTCGTCCTTGGCTCGTGCGCCCGGATCACGTCGAGCAGCTGGCTGGAGATCCGGTGCACCGGGTTGAGCGAGTTCATCGCGCCCTGGAACACGATCGACGTCTCCGCCCACCGGTACGCGCGCAGCTGCGCCGGGGTCAGCGACAGCACGTCGACCGGCGGCCCGGTCACGGGGTGGTGGATCACCTCGCCGCCGCTGACCACGCCGGGCGGCGGGAGCAGTCGGGTCAGCCCGTACGCCAGGGTGGACTTGCCGCTGCCGCTCTCCCCGGCCAGCCCCAGCACCTCGCCCCGGTGCAGGGTGAGGTCCACCTCCCGCACGGCGTGTACCGCCTCGTCGCCGAGCCCGTAGTCGACGCTCAGGCCGCGGATCTCCAGCACGGGTTCGCTCATCGCCCGGCGCCCTTCCTCTGCGTGGTGGCCGCCTCGTCCGGCCGCCGGGACGCCGGCGGGGCGGACGGCCCGGACGCGCCCGAAGCGGGTCGTACGGCCGCCGGCGGGGTCGGCCGGGGCGCCAGCACGGGGGTGAAGCCCACCCGCATCCGCACGGTGCGTCCGTCGGCGGTGCGGACGCGGGCGCGGCCGCCGGAGCGCAGGCGGGGGCTGACGAACTCGTCGATGCCGAAGTTGATCAGTGCGAGGGCGGTGCCGAGCAGCGCGATGGCCAGTCCGGCCGGGACGAACCACCACCAGGCGCCCTGCGCGAGGGCCTGCTGGCTCTGCGCCCAGAACAGGATGGTGCCCCAGTTCCACGAGGACACCGACGAGATGCCGATGAAGGCCAGCGTGATCTCCGACAGCACCGCGAAGATGACGGTGCCGACGAAGCCGGAGGCGATGACGGCGGTGAGGTTCGGCAGGATCTCGAACACGATGATCCGCCAGGTGTGCTCGCCGGTGGCCCGGGCCGCCTCCACGTAGTCGCGACGGCGCAGCGACAGCGTCTGCGCCCGCAGCACCCGCGCGCCCCATGCCCACGAGGTCAGGCCGATGACCACGGCGACGACCAGGTCGCCCGCTTCGCTGATGGTGGAGGTGACGATGATGACCAGCGGCAGCGCCGGGATCACCAGGAACACGTTGGACAGCGCGGACAGGCCGTCGTCCCACAGGTCGCCCAGGTAGCCGGCGGTCACCCCGACGAGGACGGACAGCACGGTGGCCACCACGCCGGCGGCCAGGCCGACCAGCATCACGCCGCGGGTGCCGACCAGGACCTGGCTGAACACGTCCTGCCCGAGGTGGGTGGTGCCGAACCAGTGTTCCGTCGACGGCGGCTGGAGCAGGTCGGCGCTGCGCGCGTCCGGGTCGTACGGGGCGATCCACGGCCCGATCACCGCGAGTACGGCGTACCCGGCGACCACGGCCAGCCCGGTCGCGGCCTTGCCGTTGGCGACGAACCGGAACCGGCGCCGCCGGCCGGGCTTCGCGGCGGGCTGCGCCATCGCGCCCTGCCCGGGGATGACCTGTTCGACGCTGGAGGTGGGGATGCTCACGGCTCAGCCCTCCCGGCGGGTGCGCGGGTCGAGAACCAGGTACGCCAGGTCGGCGAGCAGGTTGGCCACCAGCACCGACAGCGTGATGACCAGGAAGATGCCCTGCATCAGCGGGTAGTCCTTGGCGCTGACGGCCCGGAACAGCAGGAAGCCGAGGCCGGGATAGGAGAAGACGATCTCCACGAGCAGGGTGCCGCCGACGATGAAGCCCAGCGACAGCGCGAAGCCGGCGACGTTGGGCAGCAGCGCGTTGCGGGCCGCGTAGCTCATCGCCACCCGACGCTCGGACAGCCCCTTGGCGTGCGCCACGGTGATGTAGTCCTCGGCGGCGACGGTGACCATCATGTTGCGCATACTGAGGATCCAGCCGCTCATCGAGGCAACCAGGATGGTCGCCGCCGGCAGCAGGCTGTGCCGCACCGCACTGCCCAGGAAGATGGTGTCCCACGCGGGGACCAGGCCCGGCTCGTAGCCGCCGGAGGAGGGGAAGAAGCTGCCCGGACCGGCCAGCACGGCGATCGCCACCAGGCCGAGCCAGAAGTACGGCACGGAGGACAGGAACGTGGTGACCGGCAGCAGGCCGTCGACCCACGACCCGCGCCGCCAGCCGGCCAGCACGCCCAGCCCGGTGCCGAGGGCGAAGCTGACCAGCGTGGTGATGCCGACCAGGGCGAGCGTCCACGGCAGGGCGTCGCCGATCACCTCGGACACGGGCGCCGGGAAGGCCGTGAACGACAGCCCCAGGTCGCCGCGCAGCAGCTGCCGCCAGTAGTCCACGTACTGGGTCCAGATGCTGTCGTCGGAGTCGATGCCGAACAGCACGTACAGCGAGTTGATCGCGTCGGTGCTGAGCTGCCCCTGGTAACGGGAGATCAGCGCCTTGACCGGGTCGCCGGGGATCATCCGGGGGATGAAGAAGTTGAGGGTCAGCGCGGCCCACGCGGTGAACAGGTAGAACGCGAGCCGCCGCAGCAGGAAGGTCACCGCGCGGCCTCCCGCCCGTCGTCGCCGCCGACCGCGGCGAGGGCGGCCGGGCCGGCCTGCTCGTCGCGGGTCGCCGGGTCGTGCAGCCAGCAGGCCGCCCAGTGCCCGGGCCGGTCGCCCACCTGGAGCCGCGGCGGCAGCTCCGCGCCGCAGCGGGGCATCGCGTACGGGCAGCGGGGGTGGAACCGGCAGCCGGCCGGGGGCCGCAGCAGGCTCGGCGGCTCGCCGTCGCCCCGCTCGGCGACGGTCACGCGGCCGGCCCCGGTGATCCGGTCCGGGTCCGGCGCCGAGTCGATCAACAACCGGGTGTACGGGTGCGCGGGGTGCTGGGTGACCGTCTCGCTGTCGCCGCCCTCGACCAGGCGGCCGGCGTACATGACCAGGGTCTCGTCGGCGAAGTACCGGGCCGAGGCGATGTCGTGGGTGATGTAGAGGACGGCGAGCCGGAGCCGCTCCTTCAGGTCGCGCAGCAGGTTGAGCACGCCCAGCCGGATGGACACGTCGAGCATCGACACCGGCTCGTCGGCGAGCAGCACCTCCGGGTCGGCGCCGAGCGCCCGGGCGATGGCCACCCGCTGCCGCTGCCCGCCGGACAGCTCGTGCGGGAACTTGTCCAGGTAGCGCTCCGGCGGGGTGAGGGTGACCCGCTCCAGCAGCGCGCGCAGCGCCGCGTCGAGGTCGGCGGCGGTGCGCCCGGCGTTGCCGTGCACCCGCAGCGCCCGGGTCAGGTGGTAGCGCACCGTATGCACCGGGTTCAGCGAGGCGAACGGATCCTGAAAGATCATCTGCACGCGTCGGGCGTACGCCCGGAACCGTCGCCCACCGCGGACGGTGACCGGCGCGCCGTGCAGCCGGATCGTGCCCGCCGTGCGCGGGTGGAGCTGGGCCAGCAGCCGCGCGACGGTCGACTTGCCGGAGCCCGACTCGCCGACCAGGGCGGTGACCCGGCCGCGGCGCAGGGTCAGCGTCACGTCGTCGACGGCGTGCACGCGCGGGGTGGTGCGGGAGAGGAGGTCACGCAGCCGCCCGCGGACGGGGAAGTGCTTGGTCAGGCCGATCGCCTCCAGCACCTCCTCGCGGACGGCCGGCGCGTCGGTGTCGGGCGACGTCATGCCGGGTTCCTGTCTGCTCGGGGTGGTCGCGGCGGGTCAGGAGTTCGCCGGCCGCAGCCGCCGCACGACGTCCGCGGCGTTCGGCTGGGTGGGCTGCGCCGCGCCGTACGCGTCCGCGTCGTCCGGCCAGCCGACCCAGTTCCTCGTGCTGTAGGCCGCGCCGATGTTGTCCGCGCCCACCGGCACCATCGGCACCTGCTCCACGAAGACCTTCTGCAGCGTCGCCAGCGCCGCCGTCCGCGCGGCGTCGTCGGTGGCGTTCGCGTACGCGGTGAGCGCGGCGGTCGCCTCCGCGTTGTCGAACCGGCCGAAGTTGCCGGCGGGCGAGGCCTTGCCGACCGGCTTGAGCAGCCGCCCGTCCATGACCGTCTGGTAGATGTCGTACGGGGTGGCGCCGCCGTTGGTCCACCGGAAGGTCGCGTCGAACCGGCCCTCCTCCACGTTGCGGAACCACGCGTCCTGGTTCGCCTTCTCCACGGTGGCGGCGATGCCGATCTTCGACAGGTTGTCCTTCACGATCTCCAGGCTGGTCTGGTAGTCCGACCAGCCGGCCGGATCGGTCAGGGTGAGGGTGACGGGCTTGCCGGACGGATCCCGCAGGGTGCTGCCGGCGTACGTGAAGCCGGCGTCGGTGAGCACCTTCTTCGCGCCCTCGACGTCGACCCGGTGCTCCTGCCCCTTGTACTCCGGGGCGATGTACGCGTCGCCGGCCGGGCTGGGCAGCCCCGTCACGCTCTTGACCAGCGGGTGGAAGTAGCCGGCCTCGGCCTGCTGGAAGATGTCCTCCCGGTTGATCACCATGTTCATCGCGCGGCGCAGCGCCGGGTTGTCGAACGGCTTCTTGGTGGTGTTGATGTACAGGCCGTGGATGCCGAGCACCGGCGGCGCCCACACCTTGTGGTGCGCCGGGTCCTTGCCCACGAACACCGTCTGGACGTTCGGGATGAACACGAAGCTCCACTCCGACTCGCCGTTCGCCAGCGCCGTGGTCTGCGCGTTGTTGTCGGTGTACGACGTGTAGCGCAGCTCCTTGACCTTCGGCAGCTCCTGCCAGTAGCCGCCGGTGCGCACGGCCAGCGTGGTGGTCTGCGGGGTGAACGACTTCAGCGTGTACGCGCCGCTGCCGACCGGGTTCGGGTTGGTGCTCGTGGCCGGGTCCTTGATGCCCGACCAGACGTGTTCGGGCACGATCGGCACCTGCGCGATGATCTTCTGCTGGTTGACGAACTGCGGCGAGGAGAACGCGAGGGTCACCTGGTTGCCGTTCGCGGTCACCGACGCGTACGGGATGGCGTGGATGTTCAGCGCCTCGTTGCTCTTGAGCAGGTTGTAGGTGAAGGCGACGTCGGCGGCGGTGACCGGCTTGCCGTCCGACCAGGTGGCGTTGTCGCGGACGGTGACGGTGACCGACCTGTAGTCGGGGCTCCACTCGGCCTTCGTGGCCAGCCACGGTTTGAACGGCTCGGCGGGCCTGACCGGGTTCCACATCATCAGCGGCTCGTAGATCTGCCACCGGTAGCCGAGCGACGCGGCCGAGGACGTCGTGAGGAACGGGTTGTGGTTCTCCGTCTGCGGGCCGTTGGGCATGCCGACGTTGAGGACGGTGGCCGCATCCCCCCTGCTCTCCCGGGCCCTGGTGTTGGCGGTCTCGCCGCAGGCGGCGGTGGTGGTGGCCACCGCGCCGGCCAGCGCGATGGCGAGGAACTGCCGTCTTCTCATGTGGTCTCCCTCGGTGCGCCCCCGCCGGTGAGAGCGGGGTCGGTGGGACGGGTGCGGGTGTGCGGTAGGGGACCGGTCGATCCGTGGTTGCGGACGGTGGCTTCCGGTTCCGGGGTGGGGCGCGGCCGGTCAGCCGGAGCTGGTCGAGCCGCGCACGGTGAACGAGGTCGGGATGACGTCGGCGAGTCGGGCAGGGAGCCCGGGTGCGACGGGGTAGGAGGGTGCAGGCAGAACTCCTCGGTCACGATCAAGAGAGCGCTCTCTGAGTGTCCGGTTGTTTGCCGACGCGTGTCAATGGACCGGCTGTCGCCGGCGGTGCGGTGCCGGCTTTCGCCGAGCTCGTGCCCTCCTCGCGGGCCTGTGCCGGGCGGGGCCCGGGATCTGCCGGGGGGGCGGATTTGGTGGGGCGGACCCGACCGGGTATGGTTCATCGCCGGCAGGGAAACGGACGCCAAGCGGGAGACCGTGGCGGACGGCCTGTCGGAACCCCACGAGGCGTACGGCGGCAGCCGTGCGGTGAGTGGTGCCCGTGATTCGGGTGGAAGCGGGTCAGATCGGGAGGGTCCGGTTTGACAGGGCGGAAACCGGCGGGTAACGTAGTAAAAGTTCCCGGCGCGAGAGCGGCGGGTCACGGGACGAAATGCCCCGGCTGGTGGTCCTCCTGATGGGGGGTTTCTGGTTGGTGTGTGGTTGTTCTTTGAGAACTCAACAGGGTGCTTGATAAGCCAGTGCCAA